>DAHVZZ010000525.1:0-5879 GCA_027323785.1 Acidobacterium sp.
TGAATCCGGAATACTGCGCCACCTGCGGGGCCTGCGCGCGCGTTTGCCCCACCAGCGCCATCGTATTCGACCAGCAGCCGCAGACCGAAGAGATTGAAGCCGATGCCGTGGTGCTGGCTTCGGGATTCAGCCTCAACGCATTAACCATCAAGCCGCAGTACAACGCCGCCCGCAGCAAAAACATCATCTCCGCGCTCACCATGGAGCGGCTGCTCGCCCCCCACGGGCCCTACGGTCGCGTGCTGCGGCCCTCGGACGGCAAGATTCCCTCGTCGATCGCCTTCGTTCAGTGCGCCGGCTCGCGCGATGCCTCGATTGGGGTGCCGTACTGCTCGCGCGTCTGCTGCATGTACGCGATCAAGCAGGCGATGCTGCTTTCCGGAGCCCTGCCGATTGCCGACATCACCATCTACTACATGGACATTCGCGCGTTCGGCAAAGGCTATGAAGCCTTTTATCAGAATGCGAAGGCCATGGGCATCAACTTCGTGCGCGGCAAGGTGGCGCGCATCGAGCCGGCGGATGCCGGCGACCTGATTCTGCACGTCGAGCGGACGGAAGAAGCCGCGGACAGCGTGGACCAGTGCCGCCACGACCTGGTGGTGCTTGCCCAGGGCATGATTCCCGAATGGCATGCCGAGAGCTGCACGCCCGTTCATTCGGGTCCTGACGGCTTCGTTGCAACCACGGAGCTGACCGCGCCCACCGTGACATCCGTTCCTGGGATCTTTGTTGCCGGCACGGCCGCCGGTCCCCGGGACATCGTGGACACCATTGCCGAAGCCGGAGCGGCGGCTATGCAGGCGACTCGCTGGATACAGCAGCGGAAGCCGGCGGAGGTTCTCATATGAGCGATCAGTCTGAACGGAAACAACCGGACGCTCCTGCTGCGGAGCAGGCCTCCTGCGGTGGCGCCTGCGGTGCCGGACCCGAGGCGAGCCGCGTCGGCGTCTACATTTGTCGCTGCGGCGGCAACATTTCCGATGTTGTCGATGTGGAGCGAGTCGCCGAAGCAGCGCGCCAGATACCAGGCGTCTCCACGGCGGAAGTCCACACCTTCATGTGCTCCGATCCGGGTCAGCAGATGATCACCGAGGACATTGTCAAGGGCAAGGTGGATCATGTCGTGGTTGCCTCCTGCACTCCCTTCCTGCATGAGGCTACTTTCCGCGGCGCCGTGACCCGCGGAGGCATGAATCCCTACCTTTACGAACACGCCAACCTGCGCGAGCAGTGTTCCTGGGCTCATCGGCACGGACCCGAAGCGGCCACGGAAAAGGCGATCCGCATGGTTGCGGCCGCAGTCGCCAAGGCGCAGCACGACGAGCCGCTGGATCAGATTCGCCTGCCCAACCACCGCACGGCGCTGGTCGTCGGCGGGGGGATCGCCGGCATGAAAGCCGCTGCTGACCTGGCCGCCTGCGGGATTCGCGTGGTGCTGGTGGAAAGCGCAGGCACCCTGGGAGGGAGGCTCGTCGACCGCGGAGCCGTCTATCCAACGGAAACCGATGCGGAACAGATCGTCATTGACCTGCGCGCCGAGATTGAAACCAGCTCCCATATCGAGGTCCTGCTGAACAGCCGGGTGAAGAGTATTACCGGGTTCGTCGGCAATTTTCAGGTTGCCATTGAGGGCGACTTCGGCCCGGGCGGCGAACGCCGCACGACCGAGCTGACCGCGGGCGCCCTGGTGGTGGCCACCGGCTTCCATCCGTATGTTCCGGCCGACGGCGAATTCCTCTATGCGGCCGAGCCAGGCGTTGTGACCATGACGGACTTCATCCACATCCTGGAGGGGGCAGACGATACGGACGGGGCGCTGACATGGAAGGGCCGGCCTATCCGGAGTGTCGCGTTCATTCACTGCGTGGGCAGCCGCCAGATCGACGGCGTTCACACACCCCAGGCCGATGGCCGCCTGAATACCTATTGCTCGCGTGTTTGCTGCACGACCGCTCTGCAGCAGGAGATCGCCCTGCGCCGCCGCTTCCCTGAGACCTCGGTCTTCGATCTCTATCAGGACATCCGCACCTACGCGCGTGGCGCCGAGGATTATTATCGCAACGCAAGCGACTCCGGGGTGATCTTCTTCCGCTATCGCGGCGAAGAGCCGCCGGTGGTGGAGCGCCTTGCCGGCAACGGCGATCGCCAGGCGCGTCTCGCCGTTCGCGTGAAGGACATGCTGACCTGGGGCGAGGAGCTGCGCCTGCCCGTCGATATGGTGGTGCTGGCGACGGGAATGGTTCCGAACGCCATTCCGGAGCTGGTGGACAGCCTGAAGCTGCCGACCGGCGAGGATCGCTTCCTGCAGGAAGTTCATCCCAAGCTGCGTCCCGTTGAGGTGTCCGTGAATGGCGTGCTGCTGGCGGGAACGGCACAGGGGCCAATGGACATTCGCGAAACCCTCTCCGCTGCCGGAGCCGCGGCAGTGAAGGCCGCCGCGATGTTCTCGCACGATTCCGTCGAGCTCAACCCCTATGTCGCCGTGGTCGACCCGGCCCTCTGCGAGGGTTCGGGCCTGTGCGTATCGCAGTGCGAATACGATGGCGCGCTGCAGATGATCGACGTCATCTCCGAAAGCGGCGCGGGCCGCCGTGCGGAGGTTAATCCGGGGCTCTGCGTCGGCTGCGGAGCCTGTGTCGCCGTCTGTCCGCATCGCGCCATCCAGGTCAGCGGCTGGCGGCTCGATCAGTTCGACGCCATGGTGGATGGCATCGCCGCGGAAGTTCCGGCACTGGCGCACTGACGCGCGAGAAAGGATGCAATATGGCTCTTCAGCCACTGACCTCCGAACAGAAGAAAGCTCTGGCGCAGCTGCGCTCCATCGCTGGCGGAGCGCAACCGGATGCGCGCCGCCACCACCAGACCGTGGTGGCCCGGCGCAAGGCAGTCCGGGCTCTGCTTGCGCGCGAACCCTCAACAGTTCCCCGGATCGCCGCGGAGCTGCAAATTCCCGCCGACGAAGTGCTTTGGCACGTGACCGCCATGCGCAAATACGGCGAGGCGGCGGAAGCGGGCGAGGACGACGACTACATCCTCTACACGCTGACTGCGACCGACCCGACAGACCAGGGTCAGAGCCACTGAGCCGGAAAGGAACTGCGATGATTCGCGACGTAAACCCGGAGCTGATGAAAAGGATTCGCCGCCATGGCAAAGGCGGTGAGCTGAAAGTGCAGTCCTGCTTCCAGTGCGGCAACTGCACTGCCGTCTGCCCGCTGGCGCAGGACTCGGCGGGATTCCCGCGCCGCGCCATCCGCATGGCGCAGGTGGGAATGGAGCGCGAACTGCTCGCCAGCGAGGATGTGTGGCGCTGCTACGCCTGCGGCGAATGCACCCGCACCTGCCCGCGCGAAGCCGATCCGGCCGAGTTCATGGCCGCGGCGCGCAGCTATGCCGTCTCGCGGCTCGACTTCACCGGGCTCAGCGCGCTGGCCAGCCGTTCCGCCGCTGGAACCCTCGCCATCTTCGGCGTTTTCTCGCTCTTCTTTTCTCTGCTGCTGCTCAGCCGGGGAACGCCGGGAGCGTCGCATCTGCCGCTCTTCGAGTTCATACCGGGCTCGTGGATTCATGACATTGGCGTGGTTCTCTTTGTTGTGATCGGCGCAGGCGCGGCTGTGGGCCTGGCCACAATGATCGCTCTCTTCTGGAAGGAACGACGCCGCGAAGGCATTCCGCTGCGGGTGGGCGCGATTCCGGGAGCGGTATGGTCCGCAATCGGCGAGGCGATCACCCATCGTCGATTCGGCCAGTGCGATACCGGCGAGTCAACGCCAGCGCCTCCGCAGCCTGCATGGTATCTGCGCCGTCGTGTGGTGCACGCCTGCGTTCTGGGCGGCTTTGTGGCCATGCTGCTGGCGACCACCCTCGACTATCTGCTCAAGCCTATCGGCTCGCCGGTTCCGCCGTGGTACCCCATGCGTCTGCTGGGGGCGACAGGTGGATTGGTCTGTTTGTATGGGCTGGCCATCATGCTCTTCCGGTCGCAGCCGGGCGAAAATGGCGACTGGCGCAAGCGCACCTTTGCTGACTGGTTCTTCCCGGCGCTGCTGGCCACCACCGTCTTCACCGGCCTGTTGACCGAAGTCGCGGTTTATCTGCCCATGACGCAGGTCAGCCATGCCGTCTTTGTCGCCCACGTTGTTCTGGCCATGGATCTGATCGCCATGTTGCCGCTCACCCGCTTTGCTCATGTGCTCTATCGGCCGCTGGCGCTGGCTCTGTTTGTCTGGCGTCACGCACCGGAGAGAGAAGTCGCTGCTGAGGCAGTCCAGTCTTAGCCGGCCCGAGGCTGGCCGCGAAAGGAATTTCTATGACCGCTACTCCGCTCGATCTCAACCTTCAGCAGGCCCTGCAGGAACTGACCGCACGGGTCGACGCGCTGGAGAAATCCGCCGGCAACGACCGCCTCTCGATCGGCGTCATGAGCGGCAACCTCGACACCACCATTGCCGCCTTCATCATCGCGCTGGGCGCGGTCGCTTATGACATGCAGGTGGACATGTTCTTCACCTTCTGGGCAACCGCCGCGCTGCGCGATCCGCGCAAGTCGCCGCGCAAGGGCCTCCTGGACCGCATGTTCGGATGGATGCTGCCGCGCGGATCGCGCGCCCTGCCGCTTTCCAAAATGCAGATGGCGGGCATGGGGCCGAAGATGATCCGCTCGGTGATGAAACAACGCGGCGTCAAATCCCTCGAAGAGCTGATGAAGGATGCGGCGGAGTACGGCGTTCGCATCCACGTCTGCGAAATGTCGATGGGCGTCATGGGCCTGAAGGAAGAGGAGATGATCGACTACCCCAACATCGATTATGTCGGCGTGGGATCGTTCATCCAGATGATCAGCGAATCGAAGCAGGTGGTGTTTCTCTGAGAGGTGCGTGACTCATGGATCGCGACGGCCCGCTCGACCCTCCACCGGATGCGCTGGCCGAGGCGGCGCTGCAGGGAGTCACCCGTGCTCTCGCCTCGGTTGGCCGATCCTTCATCTGCGTCGATTCCGAATTCCGGATTGTCCACGCCTCATGGCTGCTGGATCGTCTGCTCGGCCCGGGATCTGCCGCGGCGGTGTCCGGCCGTCCCGTGGAAGAGCTGCTTGGCGAGGACCTCTTTGGTCCGCGCGGGCCGCTGCGCCAGGCGCTGCTGGATCGGCAGAGGCGCGAGGGATGGCGGGCGACCCTGCGTTTCGGCCAATCGGCGGCACGCCTCGTCTCCATCACCGTCGCGCCACTTCTGGACGACGATTCGGGCGTTTGCGATCCGCGCGTGAGCTTTCTCATCCTGCTGCGTCCAGCGGAGGAAGACGATCTGTGCCCGGATGCTCCGCTCTTCTACTCGGGAGCGGTCGCCTGTTCCCCGGCCATGCAGCGTATCTTCCGCCTGGTGGAAACGCTGCAGCACAGCGAGGCGGCGGTTCTCATCGGCGGCGAAAGCGGCACCGGCAAGGAAGTCGTCGCGCGAGCCATTCATCAGCATTCGCCGCGCAGCAGCGGCCCGTTTGTCGCGGTCAACTGCGGAGCGCTGCCCGCGGAGCTGCTGGAGTCGGAGCTCTTTGGCCATGTGCGCGGCGCCTTCACCGGCGCGGTACGCGATCGCGTCGGCCGCTTTGAGCTGGCCTCGAAGGGTACGCTCTTTCTCGACGAAATTGGCGACCTGCCTTCGCCGCTCCAGGTGAAGCTGCTGCGCGTTCTGCAGGAGCGGCAATACGAGCGCGTGGGCGAAAGCATCGCCCGAACCACACAGGCCCGCATCATTGCCGCCACCAACGTCGACCTGCGCACCGCACTGCGCCAGGGACGCATGCGCGAGGATCTCTACTACCGGCTCTGCGTGGTGCCCATCGAGGTGCCTCCGCTCCGCGAACGCCGCGAGGACATCGC
>DAHVZZ010000340.1:0-5044 GCA_027323785.1 Acidobacterium sp.
TAGCGGGTGCCGATGCGGAGGATAACGCGGAGATCGAGGGCGCGCTGGACGACGATGACGTAGGTGAGGGTGAGAGGCGCCAGCATGAAGAGCGCGCCGCCGAGATAGCGGAGCCAGAACCAGCGGGGCTGAAAACCATTGATGCCGAAGCGGGGCAGGAGGAAGAAGACGATGAGCATCGCGCCCATGCCGATGCTCATGCCGGCGATGAGGACGCGCAGGCGGCGGCGGGTGTCGGCGGAGGTGGCGGTGACGAGCTTATGGACGGTGAGGGCGATGTAGAGGAGGAGGAAGAGGAGGTTGAGATAGCTGATGACGGGGCCGGCGATGTCGCTGGCGCGGGTGAGGAAGCGGCCATCGCCGCCGAAGTAGTACTCGACGACCATGGAGGGGTAGAGGAAGGCGAAGGCGAGGGCAAAGACGCCGAGGAGAAGCCATTTGAGCCAGGGGAGGCGGGCGTCGAGGCGGGAGCGCTCAGGGAAATAGACGCCGAAGAGGAAGAGCGCGGGGCCGGCGGCAAAGAGGATGGTGTAGTGCCAGAAGGATCGGAGGAGGAGGCCCAGTCCGTGGGCGTTGAAGACTCCTATGAAGACCACGCTGGGGAAGGTGAGCAGGACGAGGAGGAGCCAGGCATTGCGGTCGGTGGGGCGCGAGAGGACGACCCAATAGCCGATGAGCAGGCAGACGAGCGGGAGAAAGCTGACGATGACGAACTCGCGCCAGAAGACAAGCATGGCGGAGCTTTTGCCGAAGGCCCAGGTTTCCCGGCGAAGGTTGATGAGGGCGGTGCCGGTGCGGCCGGCGGGAGTGGAGTAGCCGATTTCGAGGATGTCGCCGGGGCGGGACTGGGAGAGGATGTCGTGCCACTGGGCGACTCCAGTGTAGGGAGCGCCGTTGAGGGAGTGGATGACGTCGCCGCGGGCGAGACCAGCTTTTACGGCTTCGGGCTGCAGGAAGGTGACGCGGTGGGAGTCGAAATCCCAGAAGAGGGGATTGCGGATCTGCCTGTCCCAATGAACGCGGATATTCCATGAGCTATGGACGCCGGAGATCCAGGAGGCCATGCTGGCGAGCATCCAGAGGGCCAGCAGGGTGCGAAGCAGCGTGACAGGGGGATATTTCCGGCGCGGATTCATTGGTGGAGTCATGGTATCTCGGAGCAGACTAATGTGCCGCAGAGAAAAGGCCGCGGAGTGCGGTATTCTCGATTACGCAAAAGAAACAGGGGAGGTTTCATGCGTAAATTGGTTCTGCTGCTGGCGCTGGCCAGCGTGACGTGCGCGGCGCAGTCGCGGCCGAAGATTCTGGGCGTGTCGCATCTGGCGCTGTACGCGGCCAACATGGCGAAGAGCGAGCACTTTTACGTTCATGACCTGGGATTTCTGAAGGGGACGGATCCGGAACATGCGGACGGAGTGCGGTACTACGTGAACCGGGAGCAGTTTATCGAGCTGATGCCGCTGGCGGCGAACGCGGGCGTGAACCGGCTGGTGGACATCGGGTGGATCACGACCAATGCGGAGCAGATGCGGGAGTATCTGGGAGCGCATGGGGTGAAGGTTCCGAGCGCGGTGAAGCATGGGACGGACGGCAGCGCGTGGTTCGATGTGAAGGATCCGGAAGGGAACACGGTGGAGTTTAACCAGCCGCCGGCAAAGGTGCTGGCGATGAGTCTGGAGGAGCTTTACGACCTGCCGGGGAAGGCAGATCCGATCGGGATGCGGATGATCCACTGCGGGGAGATGGTTCACAGCCGGGCGAAGGAAGACACGTTCTACCGGAAGCTGCTGGGATTCCGGCCGTACTGGTACGGCGGGATGAAGACGGGGAAGGTGGACTGGGTTTCGCAGCAGGTTCCGAACGGGCACGACTGGCTGGAGTACATGATGACGAGCGGCCCTTCGGGGAGCGGGATACCGGCGAATATATCGCGGAAGCAGCTGGGGGTGCTGGACCACTTTTCGCTGGGGATTGTGGACATGGAAGCGGCGGTGACGAAGCTGGATTCCGAGGGGCGGCTGAAGGATAACGAGCATGTGGGGCCGCAGATCGGACGGGACGGGAAGTGGCAGTACAACCTGTTCGATCCGGACGGGACGCGCGTGGAGTTGATGGAGTACACGGCGAAGGAGAAGCCATGCTGCTCGCCGTTTACGGCGGTGAGTCCGGTGCTGGGGATGCAGCCGTAGGGCTGGGAAGAGGGAGCAGGCCTCGTTGCGGAGAACGGGCCTGCCGAGGCTTATTCGTTGGTGATGCCGGTTGCGCTGTTGCTGCTGGCGACGGGCTTGGATTCGGGTGAGCCCTGCTGGCGGAGAAAGATGCTGAGGACGACGTAGATGGCGATGGCGGCGAATTCGGCCTCCCACGTCTGAGCATTGGCGAACCAAAAGGCGGAGCCGAGGCCGAACTGGACGAGGGAGATGGGCGGCTGGTGGATCATGCGCAGATTCTCGTTGTACTTTCGCGCCCCGAAGAAGAGGTGAGCGATGAAGGCGAGAGCGAAGAGCAGGGCAAAGGCGAGGGAGAGGGAGTTGCGATAGATCCAGGGGAAGTTCTGGCCTTCCCTGTCCGGATGGGTCTTTGGATTGCGGCGGAGCGAGTGGGGCGCGCCCTTCTCGCGGAAGCGGCGGCCAAAAAGGATGAGGCAGCCGAGCTGCAGCAGGGCGGCCTGCCAGTTGGTGAACATTCCGTCGAGGAAATTGCCGGTGCTGAGGTAGGCAAGATAGCCGATGCGTGGCATGCCGTGCACGGAGAGCTGGGAGTTATAGCTGAAGTGTCCGGTGACCGTCTGGGCGAAGAAGGCGGCGATGAAGAGCGCGGCAAAGAGAGAAGAAAGGCCGTGATTCCGGAACCATTTGGCCATCGTGGCGGGTCTCCTGGGCAAGCCGGGGTCGTAAGAGACGGATGAGGCGGCTGGGCGGCAGGTTGGATGCGGGGACGGGGCGGGGAATTCAGGGGCGTCAGCCGTGGCGGATGGTGCTGGGTGCGCGAGCTTAGGAGGCGGGCTGGGGAAGATGCTCGGCGAAGAGGTCGGCCTGGGTTGGCGATTCGTCGGGGTGGCGAAAGTTGGAGAAGCCGACGCCGATGAGGCGGTAGCGCTGGTCGGGGGCGAGATGGACGCGGTCGCGGAGGGTGAGAGCGATGGCGGTGAACTGTTCGCAGGAGGCGGGCGGTTCGGGTGGGGTGAGGCTGCGGGTGAGGTTGCGGAAATCAGCGGTTTTGAGCTTGAGGACGACAGTGCGGGGGATGCGGGTCTCTTTGCGGGAGGCGAGCCAGACCTTTTCGGCGAGGCGGCGGATGGCGTCGGTGGTGTCGTCGAGGGCGAGGTCGCGGTCGAAGGTGTCTTCGGCGGAGATGGACTGGGTGAGGCGGTTGGGGACGACGGGGCTTTCGTCGATGCCGAAGGCCAGCTCGCGGAGGCGGAGGCCGTGGCGTCCGAAGTTGCTTTCGAGAATGGCGGGGTCGAGGGCGCGGAGGTGGGCGACGAGATGGATGCCGAGGGCGGCGAGGCGCTGGGCGGTGACTTCGCCGACGCCGGGGAGGCGTTCGACGGGCAGCGGCGGGAGGAAGGAATCGACGTCGGCGGGCTGGATGACGAAGAGGCCGTCGGGCTTGCGCCAGTCGGAGGCGATTTTGGCGAGGAATTTGTTGGGGGCGACGCCGGCGGAGGCGGCAAGATTGAGCTCGGCGCGGATGGCGCGGCGGATGGAGATGGCGACGCGGGTGGCGGTGGCGAGACCGGATTTATTGGCGGTGACGTCGAGATAGGCCTCGTCGAGGGAGAGCGGTTCGATGAGGTCGGTGTGGCGGCTGAAGATTTCGCGGGTCTGGCGGGAGACGGCGCGGTAACGGGGAAAGTCGGGCGGGACGAAGACGGCGTGCGGGCAGAGGCGTTCGGCACGGAGAGCGGGCATGGCGGAGCGGACGCCGAAGCGGCGAGCTTCATAGGAAGCGGCGCAGACGACGGAACGTGGGCCGCGCCAGGCGACGACAACGGGACGGCCGCGGAGGGTGGGGTCGTCGCGCTGCTCGACCGAGGCGTAGAAGGCGTCCATGTCGACGTGGACGATCTTGCGGACGGCCATGGGGAAAGTGTAGCAAAGAAAAGGCGAAGAGTGGCAGAGTCTTTCACCGCGGGGGACACGGAGGACACAGAGGCTTTTGGGGCGGCGTAGACGGCTGTGAAGGGCGGACGCTTCGCGATCTCCCGTCTGCCCGCGAGAGATGGGGTCAGTGCGTGGCGGGGACGGATTGGTGGGCCCGGATGGTGGGTCCGGCAGGGTTTGCCGGACCCGAGGTGGGTGACTACTGCTGGCCGATTTTGCGGAGAGGTTTGCCGGCCATGAGGTTGCGTTCGATGTGTTCCAGGGTGATGTTTTTGGTTTCCGGCACCAGGAAGAAGGTGATCAGCAGGAACAGGACGTTGAAGCTGCCGTAGAGCCAGAAGGTGTTGGCCTTGCCGAAGCCGTTGAGGAGAGAGAGGAAGGTGACGCCGACGACGAAGTTGGCGACCCAGTTGGTGAGGGTAGAAGCGGCGATGCCGAAATCGCGGCCCTTGATGGGCTGGACCTCGGAGCAGAGGATCCAGATGAGCGGACCGGCGGACATGGCGAAGCCGACGATGAACATCAGGAGCATGGCGACGGTGAAGATCTGCTCTCCGTGGGTGGCGATGCCGAGATGCATCATGGTGCCGACGAGTCCCATGCCGATGGCCATGACGGTGAAGCCGGTATAGAGGATGGGTTTGCGGCCCCACTTATCGACGAAGAAGATGGCGATGAAGGTGGCGAGGACGTTGGTGAGTCCGACGATGACGGTGAACCATGACTGCGCCGTGCCGTTATAGCCCATGTCCTGGAAGATGCGGGGGGCGTAGTACATGACGACGTTCATGCCGGTGAACTGCTGCACGACCTGGAGGAGGACGCCGAGGCCGACGGAGCGGCGGAAATTCTTATTTTCAAGGAACATGTGCCAGCCGCGCTGAGGGATGCGGAGCTGCTCGGCGATCTCCGCCTCTTCGCGTTTGACGATTTCGGGA
>DAHVZZ010000341.1:0-3235 GCA_027323785.1 Acidobacterium sp.
GGCACCGACGATTGCCATCAGCTTGGTCTCATTGACGAAGTGGTCGCCGCGGAGGAAAGCGGCGACGGGCTGCCAGACGGCTTTGCCATCGGGGGAGCGGACTTCAGCCATGTAGGCGACGCACTTGATGTCGGAGCTGGATTCGATGTTGAAGAAGCGGGTGACGTCTTCGATGGCGGCCTGGCCGGGCGTGTGCACCAGTTCGGGTTTGCCGTCGCCGGTGGGTTCCATTTCCTTCACTGGAGCGAGGCGCGAAGTGGCCTTTTCCATATTGGCGGCGTAACCGCAGGCGGCGCAGCTGGCGATGTGGTCTTCGCCGGCGTCGGTGTAGACCATGAATTCCTGGGATTTTGAGCCGCCCATGGAGCCGGAGTCGGCTTCGACGACGACGAACTGGAGACCGCAGCGGGTGAAGATGCGGCGATAGGCCTCGTCGTGCAGGTCATAGCTGCGGTCGAGCCCGGCCTGATCGATGTCGAAGCTGTAGCTGTCCTTCATGATGAACTGGCGGACGCGGAGGAGGCCGGAGCGGGGGCGGGGCTCATCGCGGAACTTGGTCTGGATCTGGTACCAGATCTGGGGAAGCTGCTTGTAGCTGCGCAGTTCGTTGCGGGCGATATCGGTCATGACCTCTTCGTGGGTCATGCCGAGACAAAGCTCGGCGCCTTTGCGGTCCTTGAGGCGGAACATGTTGTTGCCCATGACGGCGAGGCGGCCGCTTTCGCGCCAGAGATCGGCGGGATGGAGGGTCGGGAGGAGGAATTCCTGGCCGATGCGATCCATTTCCTCGCGAACGATGGAGACGATGCGGTCGATGGAGCGCTGACCGAGGAAGAGGTAGGAATAAATGCCTGCGCCGAGCTGGCGGATGTAGCCGGCGCGAACCAGGAACTTGTGGCTGGCGACTTCGGCGTCAGCGGGAGCTTCCCGCAGTGTGGGAATAAAGAGCTTCGACCAGCGATGCATGGGTGCGGTATGCCTTCAGGTGGCCGATTCTCGCGGGGAGGGTACGGCCGGTAAGAGAGTTTGAGCGCTGGATTCATTTTAAATCCCATGGGCAGAGAGCGGGATTGGCGATGAGGGGGTGAAGGCGGCGGATACCTTTCTCGCCAGGGCCGGAATGTCGATAGGTTGGGTGGTATCGACTTCGATCACGGGGCTGATTCCAAAGGGCTCGGCGTATTCGGAGAGCTGGTCGAGCGAGATGTGACGCAACATGTGGGCGGGATGGTGGCGATCGGTGCGAGCGCGGAGGGAGAAGCGGCGGGCGGCCTCCTCGAGAGGGAGCCGGCAGTGGACTTCGACAACCTGGGCCGGAAGGGCCAGAAGCTTCGCTCGCTGGGCGGAGTCCTGGGTCCGGAAATTGGCTTCGAGGACGACCTGAGGGCAATGAGGAGCCAGAGACCAGAGGAGATCGATGGCGGCGTCACCCATGCGGCGGGAATCAGAAAGGCTACCTGGACGGCCATGAAGCGAGGTGAAGAGGGATTCCTTGATGTCGTCTTTGGTGAGGAGAGCGAAGCCGAGCGATTGGGCGAGAGGGCGGGCGAGGGTGGTTTTGCCGGAAGCCGGGGGGCCTGAGACGAGAATGAGGCGCTGGGTGGGAGTTCCCATTTGTTCCATTATTCGCCTGGGGAAGGGCGGGAGGGGACGGGCCGGAAACCCTGGGGCAGGAGGATGTAATTCGCGGAATAATGACGGATTATCCACGTAATTAGTTGACACGCACCCCGCATTTGTGAAATCCAGGAGTAGAGCTCCCCTGTTGAGGAAGAAAACTGAGGCGGGATCTGTGGGACCTGAACGGAACGTGGCGGGCGGGATATGAGTGCGTCGTACCTTGCGTACGGCTACGCAGCGGTGCTGCTGATGGTAGCGGCCGGCATTCAGATTGTGCGCCGGAGCGCGCCTGAGCTGCGCGGGGTTCGGGATATGACCCGGGCGGTTTGGCTGGATCTGGCCGCAATTTTGCTGATCGGCACGTACCGGCATGTGCCGATGGCGGTGCTGTCGCTGGCGGGGAATGCACTTTTCTTTACCGGGCTACTGTTTGTTTATCGGGCGACGGCGGAAATACTTGAGCTGAAGCCGAGATTTTTCGGGTTGGCGGTGGGGCTTTGCGCGGCGGCGATTCCAGCGTTTGCATGGTTTGTGCTGGTTGACCGGGACCAGTCGGTTCGGCTGATGATTCACTGTTCGGTGGTGGGTTTGCTGTTGTCGTTCCCGGCCATGATGCTGTTTGGGCAGCCGGATGCGGAGCTGCGCTACGCGCGGCGGGCGGCGGCGTGGGCGATGACGCTGAATATCAGCCTGAACGCAGTGTGGATGGCGGGGCTTTCCACCGGTCATTTTCAGCTGGATGTGCAGCATCCGGCGGCGGCTGTGGTGGGTTTCACGTATGCGATTCTGCTGCTGGACATGGGGGGAGTGGTTCTGCTGGCGTGGCTGGCATTGTGTGCGCATCGGCTGGATCTGGAGCAGTTGGCGCATACGGATTCGCTGACGGGGCTGCTGAACCGAGGGGCGTTCGAGCAGATTCTGGAGAGGGAGATGCGGCGGGCGCGGCAGGCGGGCAGCAGCGTGAGCGTAATGCTGATCGATCTGGACTATTTTAAGCAGGTGAACGACACGCTGGGTCACTATGCAGGCGATCGTGTGCTACAGCGAGTGGCGGAGACGCTGCGGCAGGGAACGCGGCCATCGGACCGGACGGGGCGGTTTGGGGGCGAGGAATTTATCGTTCTGCTGCGGAATACGGGGCTGGACGAGGCGAGGCAGATTGCGGAACGGATGCGAGCCGCGATAGCCGCTCTGGAGGATTTGCCGGGCGGGATTCGCATGACGGCGAGTTTTGGGCTGGCTGCGAGCGGGCCGGAGGAGACGGCCGAGAACCTGATCGTGCGGAGCGACGTTGCGCTGTATCAATCGAAGCGGGACGGACGGAACCTGGTGACGGTGGATGAGCAGCCGGAAGACGCGGTTGGGTCGGCGGTGTGATCGATGGGAAAAGAGAAAGGGCCGCACCTGAGCGCGGCCCTGGACTGCGTGTGGCCGGGAATCAGGCCGGCTGCTGGGCGCAGAGTTCGTTGAAGGCGCGGGACAGTTCTTCGGCGATGGCCTGGGGAGCGCTGTTCTCGATGATGAAACGCTGCATCAGGTAGATCAGCTTGCCGTCGCGAAGGATGGCGATCGCGGGCGAGGTAGGCGGATTGCCGTCGAAGTAAGAGCGGGCGCG
>DAHVZZ010000003.1:0-3138 GCA_027323785.1 Acidobacterium sp.
GCAGGTCGGTCGTAAAGGCGACCCGCTTTTCGCGATGATGCGCAAGCAGTTCGGAGAGACCTGCCTCGAAGATGGGCAAACCGCCGTGACGCAGGGTCTCGATCCTCGATTCGTCGCTATCCACGCAGACGACATGATGCCCAATTTCGGCAAAACAAGCGTAGCCATCCGGGCAACTACACGGTTGTCGGCTTGGTCGCTGAGCTGAGACGTTAGTTTGCGAGTCTTGCTGCGTAGGCGGTGGGGGTCAGTTCGGCGAGGGACTGGATCGAGCGGCCGGCGAGGCCGGGTAGCACATCGCCGAGATACTTGCGGATGGGGATATTGAGCCGGCGGCAGCTTTCGACGACCGAGAAGATGGCGGCGATCTTCGGACCGGCTTCCTTGCTACCGAGATGGAGCCAGTTCCGCCTGCCGATTGCTATAGAGCGCATCGCGTTCTCGGCCAGATTTGTACTCAGCTCAAGTTCCGGATGCTTCAGGAACACCGTCAGCTTGTTCCAGAGCGACAGCGTGTAGCCGGCCGCCTGTCCGGCTGCGCTTCTGGGTAGAGCGGTCTTCTGCAACGCCAAGGCTGCAGCACGTATCTGCTCGAGCAGCTTTGGCGCCCGCTGCTGCCGGAGAACATTGCGTTGAGCATGGTCCAGATTCTGCTCCCGAGCCTCGCGGTCGATCGCGAACAACTCGTCCATCAGTTCCACGATGTGCGCCGACTCCCGATCGTTGCCCTGGACCTTGACCGCGTCCACATACTTGCGCCGCGCGTGCGCAAGACAGCCGGCGTGGACCATCCCAGGCCCGCCAACGTGGTTGTACCCTTGATAGCCGTCGGTCTGCAACAGGCCATGGAAGTCGCCCAGGAACTGCCTTGGCCCCTCACTCTCCCGCCCCATGCGGAAATCAAACACCACGCCTTTACCCGGCGAGCCGTACTGCCACATGTAGGCCTGGTGGTTGCGTCCGCGCTTGTCGTGCGTCTGCACCCCGACGGGTGTTTCATCGGCCTGGATGTAAGTTCCGGAGAGCACCTCGCGCTTCATCGCCGTTGCGATCGGCATCAGCAGATCGCCGACCCGAAGCACCCCATCGTCCAGGGTTGACAGCGCAATCTGAACGCCCGCATCCCGCTGGAGGATGGCCTGCTGGCGATAGAGCGGCAGCGATGCGCAGTACTTGTTCACTACCGCCTCGATGATCATCTGGTCGGAGAGAACCGATCTGGGCACGATGCGCTCCGGCAGGGGCGCCGTCTGCACGCCCTGCTCTTCGCAACTCCGGCAGGCACGCTTCTCCCGCTTGATCACCTTCACGTAATACTCGGCCGGACGCACATCGAGCACTTCTGTTTCTTCGTATCCGATCACCGTCGTCTGCTGGCCACACCTGCCGCAGTTGCACTGCTCCGGCCCGCAGACGATGATCTGCTCGACCCGTTCCAGATGGCTGGGCAGCTCCTGCCGGCCAGGATGACGGCGGCGCGGCTTGCCAGGGCAGGTGTTGTCTTCGGACGGCGATGCCGGGAGAGGCTCGCGCTGACTCTCCGCCTCAACCTCTTCGCTCGAGACTCCCGGTTCCAGATCCAGCAGTTGCATCTGCAGATCGCTCAGCGTCTCGCTGTGCTTGCCGTACCGCGCGATGCGGTCCCGGCGAAGCCGCTCTTCCAGAACCTGGATCTTCATCTCAGCCAGCGCCAGTGCCTGATCCTTGCGCGCCAACTGCCGATCCTTATCCGTCAGCTGCTGATCCTTATCCGCCAGCTGGCTCTCCAACTGCGCGACGATCGCGGCCAGTCTCGGATCAGGTTGCGGAATTGACGCTGCGGAGCAACTCACGATGTCCTATTTTTAACAGCCATCGCTGTGGATTAGATGACGAATCGCCAGTATTTATCAGGTCTTTCCTGATCCTTCGGATTCCTCTCCCACGGCTCGGCGATACCACTTCCGCTCCCTGGTCTGAGCCAGATCGATGCCTCCGATCAGCAGAGCAACTTGCTCCCGGCTCAGTTGCACACGCTTCTCTCCCTCCGCCGGCTCAGGCCAGTGAAGCCTCCCACCTTCCATTCGTTTCGAACAAACCCATAGCCCCGAGCCGTCGAAAAACACCAGCCGTAGGCGATTCCGACGCCCGTTGGCGAAGAGAAAAATGTGCCCGCTGGCCGGGTCGCACTCCAGCACATCCCGAATCCTACCCCACAGACCATCAAACCCTACCCGCATGTCCGTGGCTCCGGTGGCCACATAAACCCGCGTCGCTGCGCCGAGAGAAAACACGGACTCAGCCCTCCAGCGCCGCGAGCAACCGCCGCAGATGCGAGACATCGAATCCCGCCTCGACGAAGATACGCCGCCCGTTGGCCAACTCCACGCGCATACCTCCGCCACTCGATGCTGCGCTGACCAGTTCTACCGGCACCAACTGTGTGGCTGGGGCCGCCGCTCGCTGCTTGAGCCTCCGGTAGCGATAGCGGTAATAGTCAAACCGTGAGACAGCAACACCGCGTGCCTCGCAAAAGGTCTTCCGCTTCAGACCGCTCTGCTCAAACTCCCGCACCAGAACTTCCCACTCCGCCTCACTCAAGCCGCTCCCTGCTATAACCGCTCTCTCACCACGCATACCCCCACTTCAACATGCAATCGCTCTTGCGTACAGGGTGGCTTTGTCCGGATGGATACGATCGAGCGCCTTATATTCGTTCTGGCGAACGAGGCCGCCCTTTGGGGGGCGCCCGGTCTTCCATCCTTGAATCTGGAGGAGATCGACTACGAGTGTTTCCGTGCGTGATTCAGACAAATGCTGCTTTTTGGCGCCCATGTTTCCACCCGGTTCCTGCATCTTGTGTGAACTTCGTATCCAATTCTAGCCGTAAGGTAGCTGCCAGAGAGCGCATAGACAGTTCGGTCAATATCTACCGTTCCCAGGGGTTAATAACAGTAATGCCCGCGGCCTTAAACGGAGAATTATCACGTGTTGCGACGGCGAACCCGTAATGGGCGGCGATAGCGGCGATGAAGCCGTCCGCAATTCCAATCGCGCTGCCATCGGCTTTCGCTTTGGCTCGAATGCGCGCGTAAGCCACGGTTGCAGGCTCATCGAAAGGCAGGATGCGACCTTTGAAAAGAGACAGGATACGCTGCT
>DAHVZZ010000047.1:0-2790 GCA_027323785.1 Acidobacterium sp.
GAGCCTGAGCCGGACTGAGCCAGGAGGGCTGGGGCGCAGGCGATCAGCGTGCCGGAAAGGGCGGATGCCATCAGGAACCGGGCGGTCTTCTTCATCAAAATCCTCCTCGCTCGCGCTGCCGGATGCCTGAGATAAGAACCCGGGGATGGAGCAGGCAGTTGCGTCGGCGAGCAGAGACGTACCTGATTTCAAGGCTAGCCTGGCGTGCGAAGGGACGCTATGGCCTGGAATCAGAGTCGATACCAGGCGGCAGGCGCGAGAGAGCGGGTGGAGACGAGGATGCCCGCATCCGGTGAGATGCGGGCATCGGCGGGGGCGTGAGTTACTGAGTGATTTCCTGAGCCAGCGGGGTGGCGCGGCTGAAGACGTGCTCGGCCTGGACCATGAGGTCCTTTTCGGAGCGGCGGAAGAGGGTGCGGCGCAGGATGGGCCGGGCGCTTTCGCTGCCGAGAGCGACGATGGTGGCGAGGATGGGCCGGAGCCAGAAAGGCGGGCCGTCATCCCAGTAGAAAGAGAGGGGATGCGGGCTGTATCCGGGAAGATCGGCAAAGGTGCGGCTGGTGAAGCGGCGGCGTCCGTGGGGGTGTTTGGGGTAGAAGCGGAGGGCGTCGGCGACGGTTTCCAGCTGGCGCAGGCCGAGAGGCTCGTCGTAGGCGGGCATGAGCAGGACCTGGGTGTGGGCGTCCTCGCGAACTTCGGAGACGAACTCGGCCCAGGACTCGGCGCGGGTGAGGTTGAGGACGGCGTTGGGACTACAGCCATGGCGGTCGCCGCCGGCAATGACGGGCAGGCCGACTTCTTCGGCGATGGCGATGGAGCCGCGGTTTTCCTTCCAGGCGCGCAGGCCGTTGATTTCGACGGCGTGGACGTGAGGCTGGCAGAGGGTGAGGAACTCGCGGACGGCGGTCATGTGGTGGGCTTCGCCGACGCGGGAGACGTCCCAGCAGGGGTGATTGAGGACGATGAGGCTGTCGGGCGGCTCGGCGAGGAAGGCGAAGAGGTCGCGCAGGGTCTCAGGCGAAGAGTCGGGCGCCGCGGTGTACTCGGCGAGGACCTCCATGACGGAGCGGGCGCGCGCGGCGGGGATGTGATGGACGCCGATGTGGAGGTAATCGCCGGCGATGGGGACGGTCCACTCGACGGAGACGGGGATGGGCTCGGGCGCGGGATGATCCTGGAGGGTCAGGCCGGCCTCGACGGAATCGTGGTCGGTGATGGAGACCATGGGGGCCAGGTTGAGGGAGGCGATCTGCTCGCACTCGGAGGCATAGACCTGGGCCGGGGAAAAGGGCGGAGTCCACCAGGCGCGGCGGAAGTCTATGGATTTGCCGTTGGCTTCCTCGTAGCGGCGAATGCGGGCCTGCACGATGGAGCCGACGACGGGAATGCGTGCGGCCTGGCAGGGGAGGTACTCCAGACATTCGCGGGAAAACTGGGTATGAGCATGCAGAGAGACAGCACTACGCGAGTGATGGAGCTGGCTGGATGCCTGGGAAAGGCGAAATACGCGGGTTTCCGATTGAGTCAAACCATCATCTCCATGACGGGAATGGGCCAGCGGGTCCTGAGAGTACGACGTTTGGAGGTAGACAGTCGCATGAGATTACCGGTGAACGGGGCCGGGGACCCTGTAACAGGCATGATTCTAATATTGATTGGGGCGCGTGACACAGAGATGACAGGTAAATGACAAAATTCCTGGACGAGGGGGCGGATGCCCGAAGGGGCGGAGGAAATTGCGGAGGGAGAAGAAGCAGGAAAAGGGGTTTACCGGGCGAGCGTGACGGGAGTCACGATGCGAGAGCGGGTGCTTTGCTAGAATTTTTTGTGGAACTCTGCACTCACGCGAAGGCGGATCGCCTTCAATGACCCTTCTGGAAACGATAGGCACGATCACCGGCGAGCGGATCCGCGTGGATCGACGGCCCCAACTGAAAGACCGACTTCAGCACCACATTGCGAGGAGCACTATGACGGAAATTGCTGCGATTCATGCGAGGGAAATCCTGGATTCGAGAGGGAATCCGACGGTTGAGGCCGATGTTGTGCTGGCGGGCGGAGCGCTGGGGCGGGCCGCGGTGCCGAGCGGAGCATCGACGGGCGAGCACGAGGCGGTGGAACTGCGCGACGGCGACAAGAGCCACTATCTGGGCAAAGGTGTTCTGAAGGCTGTGGAAAACATCGAGAGCATTCTGGCTCCGGAACTGACGGGGATGGATGCGACGAACCAGCGGCTGCTGGACGCGACGATGATCTCGCTGGACGGGACGGAGAACAAGGGACGGCTGGGCGCGAACGCGATTCTGGCGGTTTCGATGGCGGCGGCGCGGGCTTCAGCGAATGCGCTGCACCTGCCGCTGTACCGGTATCTGGGAGGCGTGAACGCCTCGGTGCTGCCGACGCCGATGATGAACATCCTGAACGGCGGAGCGCATGCGGACAACAACGTGGACTTCCAGGAGTTCATGGTGATGCCGGTGGGCGCGGAGCGGTTTTCGGACGCGCTGCGGTGGGGGGCGGAGGTTTTCCACACGCTGAAGGGCGTGCTGAAGAAGAAGGGCTACAACACGGCGGTGGGCGATGAGGGCGGATTCGCGCCGTCGCTGAAGTCGAACGTCGAGGCGATTGAGCTGATCCTGCAGGCGATTGAAGCGGCCGGCTACAAGGTGGGCGAGGACATCGCGATTGCGCTGGATCCGGCTTCGAGCGAATTTTTCGACGCGGAGAAGAAGAAGTACGTCTTCAAAAAGTCGGACAAGAGCGAGAAGTCGAGCGAAGAGATGGTGGCGT
>DAHVZZ010000051.1:0-5777 GCA_027323785.1 Acidobacterium sp.
TGCAGGCGAGAACGAGGAAGGGCGACAGGCCGGGGATCTGAAAGGCGATGACGAAGAGAAAGAGCGAGATCGCCATTCCGGCGGTGGCCGTGAGCAGCATGGTGCGGCGGCCCCAGCGGTCGAGGCAGCGCAGTGCGATCAGGGTAAAGACAAGATTGGTGAGGCCGATGATGACATTGGCCATGAGAGCGGTGCCGGCGGTCTGGCCATGGAAGTGCTGGCTGATGAGAATGGATCCGTAGTAGAGGACAGTGTTGATGCCGGTGATCTGGCAGAGGATCGCCAAGCCGAGGGCGACCGTGAGGGGCCGGCGCATGGGACGAGCGAAAACCTCCCGCCAGGTGCCGCTCTCAGCGGAGGTGGCTTGTTCAACAAGCCTGACCTGCAGATCGGCCTGAGCCTCGCCGTAGATGCGGGTGAGCACGGCTCGTCCCTGCTCGCGCCGCCCGCGGCTGATGAGCCAGCGCGGGCTTTCCGGGATGAAAAGCAGGCCGAGAAAGAAGCCCGCCGCGGGGATCGCGGCGACGCCCAGCATCCAGCGCCAGCTGGAATCCCCCATGCCGGAGAGGCCCCAGCTGACGACATAGGCCACGAGGATGCCGACGACAATGGCTAGTTGATTGAGGGAAACCAGCCTGCCGCGGCTCTTCGCGGGCGCCACCTCCGCGATGTAAACGGGGGTGAGCACGGACGCGAGACCGATGGCGAGTCCGCCGGCAAAGCGCCCGGCGCAGAAGATCAGCACGGAGGGTGCGGAGGCGGCGCCCAGGGTGGAAGCCCCAAACAACAGCGCTGCGATGATCAGCGACCTGCGCCGGCCGATGCGGTCGCCAACCAGGCTGGCTCCCGCGGCGCCGAAGAGGCAGCCGAGCAGCAGGGCGCTGGCGGCGACTTCGGTTTCCAGACTGCTGAGCGTGAACTGGCGCTGGAGAAAAAGCAGCACCCCATTGATGACAGCGGTGTCGAATCCGAAGAGAAAGCCCGAGACCGCGGCCACCGTGGCGAGAAAGAGTACATAAACAGGGGAGCGCGCCTGGGCGCTGTCCTGCGGCTCATGGGTCACAGCGGAAATGTGCATGTCCGGGCCTTTGAAGGAGCAGGCGCGAATGAGTATCCGCGCGTGCCTGAGCAGAGGATGGCTGGAGCGGCAGACACGCGGAGAGGGAGGGATTCCCGGTCCGCCGGAGGGTTAATCTGGAGGAAGGAAAACACCGGAAGTGAAAGCAGAGCCGATGTCGCCCTTTTCGGCATAAACGAAATCATACTGCATTCGTTCTTCTTGAAAACGAACATTTCTGTCTGCTAGGATCGCGCCTGAATATGAGCTTTACTGACTCGCAACCTGCCTTCCTCGCGCCTCCGCAGGAGTTGCTGGACTGGGGGCGGGGCGCCATAAGCGGTCCAGCGGTACGCGAAAGCGCAAAGACGCTGGGCGAGCTCAGGGGACTCTTTCGCGATGAGGAGGCCCATTCCGCCATGGATCCGCAGCGGGTGGTGTACCGCGTCCGCGTGTGGGCTCCGGTTGCGGCGGGCGAAGAAGGCGGTTTGTTCTGGGGCGTGACGCTCCTGGAGCCGGGCAAGGTGGGCGACGAGTACTTCATGACGCATGGGCATTTTCACGCGAACCGGACGCGGTCGGAGTATTACGCCGCGGTTTCCGGAGAAGGAATCCTGCTGCGCATGGACGCGGAGCGCAGGATCCGGGCCGAGAGCATGAGGCCCGGAACACTGCACTATATTCGCGGGGAACACGCGCACCGGGTTGTGAATGTGGGCTCGGAGCCGCTGATCTTCTGGGCGTGCTGGGGCAGCGACGCCGGGTATGAATACGACACGATCCGGGAGCGCGGCTTTGCGGCGGCGGTGGTCGAGCGCAACGGCTCCCCGGTGGTCGAGCCGCATGCGTAACAGCGGCGGCGAGGCCTTCGACCCAGGCCTGGAGGTGCGCGTGAGGCTACGGGAGCTGGCCTTTGACTACGGGTCGGGAGTGCTCGGCCCGTGCGCGGAACTGCGGCGGCTGGATGCGATCCGCGCCAGCCTGAGGAATCCGCGCTGTGACGGCCCCGATCCGGTCTACGGGATTGCCATGGATGTATGCCGCCGTGAGGATGCCGAGGATCTGAGGCGGCGCTGGCTCCTGTTTGGAGTGGTGGTGTACGCCGGCGGGCGGCTGGGCGAGGAACCGGTGCGCAGCCAGGGGCACATTCATGCTCCGGCGCCGCACAGCGGATGGTCGACGCCGGAAGTGTTCGAGATCTGGGAGGGACGCGCCATCGTCTACGCGCAGGAATTCGCGGAAGACGATCCGGGCCGGTGCGTCGCCGTGGAAGCCGGCCCCGGCGACCAGGTGGTGGTGCCGCCGGGGTGGGCGCACTGCGTGATCAATGCCGACGAACAGGCACCGATGGTCTTCGGAGCACTCTGCGAACGGCAATACAAATTTCTTTACGACGGGGTGCGCGCGCACGGAGGGCTGGCGTGGTTTCCGGTGCTGCGGGACGGCGAAGTCGCATGGCTGCCGAACTCGCGCTACCGGGAATCACCGCTGCAGGTGCGGCCAGCCCGGAGCTATGCGGAGCTGGGCCTGGACGCGAAGACGCCCATCTACCGGCAGTATCAAACCAACCCCGAGGCGGTGCAGTGGGTATCGGACCCGGCGCGATTCGCCGAGCTGTGGGCCTCGCTCGAGCCGTGAATCGCCCGAGAGCGGGCCGGCCCAGCTCCATGCACGCGTGGATTGCGGAGGATTCCCGCGATTACGCCGGCGTTTCCGGACCAGCCGCAGACAGCGCGAAGCGCATGCCCGGATCACGCCCGGATTTCGATGACGCGTGATTGTTTGCCATAGATTCGAAAGCCGAGCAGGCAGGCATCGCCTGCTGCGGAGGGTGGCGTACGCGGCCGCCGAGGCCAGCTGAACTGTGCCTTTCGGAATCAATCGTTTACGGTTCGAATTCTTCATTACAAGCGGGCGAGCCGGGAGGGGCGATTCGTTTGGTGCGCGGCAAAAAGAAACATCGTGAATGTCTATTGACAGTAATTAGAAAGCACAAATAGTCTGTATTGCGGTAAACAGAACATAAAAATGGAAGTGCTCTGAGTCACGGGCCAACGAGTATTTCCTGCTCTGGAGATGGACGATGCTGGGAATCGGGAACTTGAACCTCGCCGCCGCACCTGAATCGGGCCGGCCACGAAAGCTGGCATATGCCCTTTCGATGGCGTTTCTGCTGGCTTTCTTTTTGCCGTTTGCGATGCCCGCGAGCGCGCAGAACGTCAGTACCTTCGACACCGGCACGATTACGGGCACGGTAACGGACCCTTCGGGCGCGCTCATCCCGCAGGCCGCCGTTGTGGTTACCGACATGGGAACGGGACAGAAAACCCGGGCGATGACCGGGAACGACGGCAGCTTCACCCTGCCGGGCCTGCCTTACGGCAAATACGAGGTGTCGGCGAGCGCGGCGCACTTCAGCAGCAGCACGTCGCGGCAGTTTTCGCTGAACGTCGGCGCAACGGTGCGCATTCAGATGAAGCTTTCGGTCGCTGCGCAGACGCAGCAGGTGGAAGTAACGGGAACCAACAGCACCATCGACACGATGAACGCGACCGCTGGCAGCACGCTGAACGAGAAGCAGATTCGCAATCTGCCCACCAATGGCCGCGATATCACGGATTTCCTGGAAATCGCGCCGGGGTCGGTGAATTCGATTGGAACCTTCCAGGGAAGCATCAACGGCCAGGAGAACATCTTCACCGGGCTGGATATGACCATCGACGGTCAGAGCGCCGGGCGCGGGGATATCAGTGGGTTTGACGAGACGGAAGGGAACGAACAAAGCCGCCTGATGCAGGGCAGCATCAGCAGCGTTCAGGAAGTGGATTTTGTGAACAGCGGGTACAGCGCCGAGGTGGGGCATTCGCTGGGGCCGCAGATGAACATCGTGACCAAGGGCGGCACGAACCAGTTCCATGGCGAGGCCTTCGAGTACTTTCGCAACAATGCGATGGATGCGTACGACTATTTCGCCAGCAGGCTGACGAATCCCAACGTGCCGCTGAACATGAATCAGTTCGGCGGGAATCTGGGCGGCCCGATTGTCCGCAAAAAGCTCTTCTTCTTCACCAATTTTGAAGGGATCGGCCAGAGCACCACGCAGATCAACTCGCTGTACGAGGTTCCCAGCGCATACGTGCGCTCGAAGTTCGTGAATGCCATGAAGCCGGTCCTGGATCAGATGGCGCCGCTGCCCGCGGGCTGCACCTCGATTCCCGCACCGGCCTCGTGCGCGGTGCCGAACACGGAGGATACCGCGGGCCCGTCAGCCGGAGCGGATCTGGTCTACCAGCCGGCGGCGCTGTCGACGACTCTGCGCGAGGATAGCGGCGAAGCCCGCGTGGACTACGATCGTTCCAGCCGCGATCGTATGTTTGGGCGCTACAGCATCGACGATTCGCTCACCAATCAGCAGATCGGACTGGACCAGGGACAGACGACGCCGCTGGCCCTGCGAACGCAGTATGCGATGTTCCAGGAAACGCATGTTTTCAGTCCGTTTCTGGTGAACCAGGCGAGCGCCGGCCTCAACAACTTCGACTCCAATACCAACTCGGATACGCCGAAACCGCTGACCGCATTCTCCGGGTTCTTCACCAACCTCGGCGCACTGCCCGGACCGATGAGCTTTAATCAGATCAATTACTATGACACGCTCGACGTCCAGGACAACGCGACGCTGACACACGAGAAACATACCATCCAGTTCGGCCTGCAGATCCAGGGCAATTATCTGGATGAATACCTGCGGCCCTATCAGAACTACGAGTTCGCGAGCTTCGCCAACCTGGAAGACGATCAGCCGTTCGTACTGCAGAAGATCGGGTATCCGGGGTTTGTCGGCATTCGCAATTACAACTGGGATTTCTACGGCCAGGACGACTGGCGGATAACGCGGAAACTGACGGTGGACCTGGGCCTGCGGACCGACGCCAACACCGTGTGGCGCGAACGCAACAACAATCTGCAGAATTTCAATTTTGCGACGCAGTCATTCCTGCCGAGAACTCAGCCGCCCTATTCCGGGCCGACGGTCGATGTGGCGCCGCGCCTGGGCCTGGCGTACGACGTAACTGGCAAAGGCCGGACCGTCATTCACGCGTATTACGGGCTGTTCTACAATCCAATGCACTTCGGCTTCAATCTGGTGAGCAATATTCCCGCCTACCAGAGCTATTCGGTGAATGTCTTCCAGGTGCCGATCACGTATCCGGAAGCGAATCCGACGCTGCCCGCGGGCACGCAGAATGTGTATATGTTCCCGCAGCACCCGAAGGATCCCTATTCGCCGAACTGGCTGATCGGCATTCAGCAGGCCCTCCCGCACAACACGGTGCTGACATTGAATTACGTGGGTAATCAGGATCACCGGATGCAGGCGGGAGTGGATTTTGCGGCGGTCAATCTCAATCCGGCGAATTACGTTACGGACGCGCGGCCGCTTGCGGGCTACGCGAATGAGTACGACGAATCCGACGAACTCAGCTCCAGCTATAACGCCCTGCAGGCGAAGGTGCAGCACACGATGGGATCGCTGAACACGGAAGTGAATTACACGTGGTCGAAGTCCACCAGCGACATGGTGAACTTCCTCAATCAGTTTTCCGATCCCTACAATCCCGCGCTGGATATGGGGCCGTCCGACTGGGACGTGCGCAACAACCTGACCGGAAGCGTGGTGTACAAGCTGCCCAATGTCCATAGCTCCAGCCGGATGCTG
>DAHVZZ010000053.1:0-1712 GCA_027323785.1 Acidobacterium sp.
CGAAAATGAACACGATGCTCCACGCATGCCACCGCGCATTAAACGGCAAAAACGGTCGCAGTCCGTAGTTGTTCGTGTAGTCCAGCAGCAGATGGCTCAGGTCCGCGATCGTCGCAAATAGCCAGATCAGCCCCCACCGCGGCGCAATCGGCGGGCTCTTCCGCCGCAGCCGGTGGATCACCCACACCACTCCCGTCACCAGCAGCGCCATCGCCGGCGCCGCAATCAGCGTGTGCGTGATCCCCCGATGGTGCTGCAGCTCCGCCACCGGTCCGCGCAGCCCCCAGAACATATCCAGGTCCGGAGCCTCTGCCGCCAGCGTCATCGCCAGCGTCGCATACGCCGTCTTCCGGTTAAACCCCGAGCGCCCAAGGCACGCCCCGGTCATAAAGTGCGTTACAGGTTCCATGCGTGCGTCTCTTGATCTACTCTCGGGACCTTACCTGCACCACCCATCTCCGCGCAACCATCCGCCCGCAAACCCTGCCCGCGCTCCGGCCCAAAAAGCAAACGCCGCGGCATTCCGCCGCGGCGCTCACCCACTTCCCACCGTCCGAACTAAACCAGCTTCGCGTCCAGCGTGATCTGCGTGTTGCCCTTGAACAGCCGCGAGATCGGGCAGCCGTTCTTCGCATTCTGCGCCGCGGTCTCAAAGCTCTCCGCCGTCGCGCCCGGCACCTTCGCCCGCGTCGTCAGGTGGATCGCCGTAATCGTGAAGCCCTCGTCCGTCTTCTCGAATTTCGCCTCCGCCGTCGTCTCCAGCGACTCCGGCGTCAGGTTGGCATTCCCCAGCTGCGCGCTCAGCGCCATCGTGAAGCATCCCGCGTGCGCTGCCGCGATCAGCTCCTCCGGATTCGTCCCGACTCCGTTCTCAAAACGCGTTCCAAACGAATACTGCGTATCCTTCAGCACTCCGCTCTGGCTGGAAATCGTCCCCTTGCCATCCTTCAGCCCTCCGCGCCAAACGGCGCTCGCCGTGCGTTGCATAGCTTTCTCCTTCGTAGATTTTGAGGTTTGCCAACTCTTGATCCCCTGTGTGGCCTTCCGGGGAAACATTCCGGAGTGGATCTTTCCGGACCGGTCAATCCATTCGATGCCACCGGCCTGGCCGCAGCCGCCCGTCCTCGCCCGCCTGCTTCTGCGGACACGGAGCCGCGATAACCGGCGCCCCAACCATAATATGCGATCTCTTTCCGGATTTCTTCCTGCGCCGCCCCAGCCTTCACTCCGCCAGCCGCTCCAGCGCCCGCGGCTCCAGCACCGTCAGCGATGCCCCCTGCAGCCGAATCAGCCGGTCCCGCCTCAGCCGCCCCAGCACCCGCGTCACCGTCTCCCGCGATGTCGCCGCCATCGACGCTATCTCCTCGTGCGTCAGCGGCAAATTGCACTGCCTCTGTCCGCCCGTCTCCCGGCCCTCTTCGCGCGTCCAGTCCAGCAGCAGGTTCGCCACCCGCGCCGAAGCCGACGACGGCAGCGCCACCCGCCGCATCTCCGTCAGCGCCGCGATGTACTCGTTGCAGATCAGCTTCGCCGCCCGCAGCGCCGCCTCGCGATTCCCGTCCAGAAACGCCACAAACTGCTCCCGCTGGATCGCCCGCACCCGGCACGCCTCAATCGCCTCCGCCGTCACCTCGTGCGGATGGCCTGACAGCGCCGCCGTCAGCCCCAGCACCTGGCCCGCGCTCGCCACCTTCAGAATCAGCGTCCGCCCC
>DAHVZZ010000348.1:0-12970 GCA_027323785.1 Acidobacterium sp.
CCGGGTTTGGCCGAAATCCCGCCGTGATCTCGTTCGCTTTGCTCTGCGAAATTAAGGTCAGGTCAGCCTGCAACGTGCGGTTATGCGCAAGCGCCATCTGCTCTGCCTGCTCCAGCGTGATACGGACTTCCGGCTTCGACGGCGAAGCCTGTGCGGCGGCGACTCCAGTACCGAGAACGGCGAGCATCACGAGACCGCTCGCTCCATGTACGAAACGGATCAGATCAGATCGATTTGTGAACACGTCCCTCCTCAAATCCAAAGTACGTGCAGGCCGCACCTAACTAACTGAAGTGCCCTGCAGTGTCTTACTTCGTGCGAGGTGTTTTAAAGCGGGTGCACTGCGGCATAATGATCAATCAGCGCGCCGGGAAACCTTCCGCGCAAGTGAATCGAGCAATCGTCCGGGGTGCCAGTTCTGTTCCGGGACCGTGGTCTGGGAGCATCCAACAATGCGACACAATTCCCTCCCTGACAATGAGTCAGCTTTGAATTTGCCAAGGCGAATCAGAAATATGCAGCCGTGATTCTGTGGCTGATCAATCTACTGGGGACTTGCCTCTTAATGGGCTTCGTGTGGCTTCCAGTTCGGTCAGGATTGCTATTTCTCTGTCCCCGTTTCGGGGATCGGTTTCCAAATCTAGTCCCGGCTCGACCCGTCTGCTAGCCACAACATCCCTATGCTTTTCGTTCAACCAGTATACAGGAACGCTGTTTCAGGCACCACTTCCGGAGCCGGATAGGCAACTCCCGCCTCAAGGCTGGCCATCCAACATCGATGGCACAGCCCGCGAAAGCCTGCTACGCCCTGGAGAAGACATCTCTGATGCGGTGGGAGCTTGAACGCATTTCGGAGTGAGTCTGACGTTCCAGACGACATAACTGGATCTCCCGGCTACCAAGGGTGGAAATGGGCAGTGCGTCTCCTTACCGTCTTCCTTTCGCAATGAATCCTGGATTCAGCAGATTGGGCTTGTTGTAATACATGGGATTTCCTTCCAGATCTGTCACGGTTCCGCCCGCCTCTTCAACCAGGCACTGCGCCGCGGCCGTGTCCCACTCCATTGTCGGCCCAATGCGCGGATAAACATCGGCCACTCCCTCTGCCACCAGGCAGAACTTCAGCGAACTCCCCATGGAAACAAACTCACAATTAGCCGCGTCTCCCGTAAAGCGGCCAATATCCTCTTCGCCGGACCCGTGGGAACGGCTCACGACAACTCGGGTCTTCCCGTTCCCGGATCTCGCCGTCCTGATCTGAGAAACCTGCCCCCGGTCGGCTAGCCAACACCCCGCACCGCGAGCACCATAGTACAACTTGTCGAACACTGGCGCGAAAACCACCCCCAGTATCGGCGCTGACCTCTCCATCAGGGCAATGTTGATCGTGAATTCTCCACTGCGCTTGAGGAATTCCTTCGTTCCATCAATCGGATCGACAAGCCAGAAGTATTCCCATGATTTCCGCTGCTCGAATGGTATCTCCTTCGATTCCTCTGACAGCACCGGCCAATACGGCGCAAGCCGCAGGAGCCCCTTTTCAATGGTGTGGTGCGAGACCAGATCAGCCTGCGTCAACGGTGAGTGATCACTCTTGTATTCAACTGCAGGATTCAATTCGCCGTAGATTTCCATGACTACCTGTCCAGCAGCGCGAGCAAGGGTAACGACCTCGGGGAGCAGTGCAGCCAATTCTTCTTTCTCATTGATATCGATCATGCACATCCTCAGTTGGCTTCGGGTTTGCTCGCCATGCCATGTTCCAGCTTATACAGGATGTGCTCGACACATTGCTCCACCGTGTTATTCACAGTATCCAGTCGAATCTCCGCTGATTCCGGCGGCTCATATTCGCTGTCGATGCCCGTAAAGTTGGTCAGCTCCCCGCGACGTGCCTTGGCATACAACCCCTTGGGATCGCGGCGTTCGCATTCCTCCAGCGGAGTGTCGACATACACTTCGATGAACTCGCCAACCTCAAATCGCGATCGCGCAAGATCCCGCTCGGCCCGGTACGGACTGATGAACGAAACGATGGTTATCAAGCCGGCGTCGACAAACAACCGGGCAACCTCTGTCACCCGGCGAATGTTCTCCACTCGATCTGACTCGGTAAACCCGAGATCGCGGTTCAGCCCATGACGGATGTTGTCCCCGTCGAGCATGTATGTGTGCTTCCCAGCAGCGAACAACCGCTTTTCGAGCATATTCGCAATCGTTGATTTGCCCGAAGCCGATAATCCCGTAAACCACAGGCAAACAGGCTTCTGCAGTTTCTGGCGCGCGCGGGCCGCCTTGTGAATGTCCACTGCCTGCCAACGAATGTTCGCTGCTCGGCGAAGAGAAAAATCAATCATGCCAGCGCCGATGGTCTCGTTCGTCAGCCGGTCAACCAGGATGAAGCTGCCAAGTCGCCTGCAGCGATCATAAGGCTCAAAAGGGACAGGTCGATCCGTCGAAATGTTCACCACCCCGATATCGTTCATCGCCAGCGTTTTGGCCGCTAGATGACTGCCCGTCCTCACATCCACCTGATGCTTGATCGCCGTAATCGTCGCCACCGCCTGGCAGGTATGCAGGTTCAGCAGATAGGAACGTCCCGCAACCAAATGATGGTCGGAAAGGCACAGCACCCTGGCCTCGAACTGTTCGCTCAACTCAAGGGGATCGGAAGAAGCCACGATGACACTACCCCTCGACACATCTACCTCGTCTTCGAGGCACAGCGTAACGGAATCTCCGGACCCCGCCGATGGCAACTCCGCCTTCCAAGCCACAATCGACCGGACTTTCGTCTCCATCCCTCCGGGCACAATCCGCACTCGATCTCCGACACCCACCTTTCCGCTGGCTACCCTGCCGCAATAGCCGCGAAAATCGTGGTTCGGCCGGTTGACCAACTGAACCGGCATTCTGAACTTGAGATCCGGAACTCCCGTTGTCGCATCGATTTCTTCCAGATACGTCAGCAACGCCGGCCCTTTGTACCACGGAGCTGCCGAACTGAGCTCAGTGATATTGTCTCCATTCAGCGCGGATATCGGAATTGGCTGGAACGTCTCAAACCCGAGATCGCGAACGACTGGCTGAAAGTCCTCGACAATCTTCGCGAAAGCCACCTCGTCCCAGCCGGTGAGATCCATCTTATTGATGGCCATAACCAGATGCTTGATCCCCAGCAGTGAAACGATCCGTGCATGTCGATGCGTCTGCGTCTGGAGTCCCTTGCTGCCATTCACAACCAGCACTGCCAGTTCCGACGTCGACGCGCCGGTGGCCATATTCCGCGTGTACTGCTCGTGGCCCGGCGTGTCCGCAACCACAAATCTCCGGCGCGGAGTCGCGAAAAATCGATACGCCACGTCAATTGTGATGCTCTGCTCTCTCTCAGATTGCAGCCCGTCAACAAGGAGCGCCAGATCAATCGCCTCGCCCTGTGTTCCGTACCGCGTCGAATCTCGTTCCAGCGCCGAAAGATGATCCTCAAAAACCTGTTTCGATTCCCACAGCAGCCTTCCAATCAGGGTTGACTTACCATCATCCACGCTGCCACACGTGATAAAACGCAGAGTGTCCCGCATCAGAAGTAGCCCTCCTGCTTCTTCTTTTCCATGGAAGCCGACTGATCGTGGTCGATCAATCGCCCCTGCCGTTCCGACGTACGGGCCGTCTGCGTTTCCTCGACAATCTCCGCAATCGTTGTTGCCTTACTCTCGATCGCCGCTGTCAGCGGATAGCACCCCAGTGTCCGGAAGCGCACCGTGCGCATTTCAGGAACCTCGCCCGGATTCAGCGGGAAACGATCGTCGTCCACCATAATCCATTGCCCGGATCGCTTTACCACGGGGCGCGGCGCCGCGAAGTACAGCTTCACGATCTCGATATTCTCATCGGCGATGTACTGCCAGATATCGGCCTCAGTCCAGTTGGAAAGCGGAAATACGCGGATCGACTCACCCGGATGGATCCGGGCGTTGTAGATATTCCAGAGCTCGGGCCGCTGCAGCTTCGGGTCCCAGCGATGCCCTGGTGAGCGAAACGAGAATATCCTCTCCTTCGCGCGCGATTTTTCCTCATCGCGCCGCGCGCCTCCGATAATCACATCGAACTTACCGGCATCAAGAGCCTGCTTCAGCGCCTCGGTCTTCATCAAGCCCGTGTACGTGTCGGAATCGTACGTAAACGGATTCACGCCTTCAGCTTTGCGCTGGTGATTCGTATGCACCAACAGCTTCATTCCGCTCTCCTGCGCCATCCGGTTGCGAAACGCGATCATTTCCCGGAATTTCCAGGTTGTGTCAACATGCAGTAAGGGAAACGGCGGCGCTGCCGGCCAGAATGCCTTACGCGCAAGATGCAGCATTACGGAAGAGTCTTTGCCAATTGAGTACATCATCACCGGCTTCTCCGCCAGCGCGACCGCTTCGCGAATAATTTCAATCGATTCTGCTTCAAGACTGGCGAGATATCCGCTCATCCTTAACCATCCACATTCATAGATAAAGAAAGGAAAAGATCAGGATTCCAGCAACCCACGGTCTTGCGCTTGCCGAGATCCTCCTCAGATTTGTTTGGGGGTGGCCTTGAGCGGCCAGAGGCCGAGGCAGCCTCCAATCCATCCTTAACCCCGTGCCGCGGCCAAAGGCGGCTTCAACATCGTCCGGCGGGCTGAACCTCTTTCGCGGAGGTACAACATGGGAAATCACGACATTTGAAATGAGTTGCCTCGGCACACCAAAGGTTTTGACCTGTTCCGATGTCCCCGACCAGTACGGGCAAGCCAGACCGCCGGGATCCTACCGCCGCCTTCACGTGGAAGACCCTCCGGATCATTGCCTTCTGACTCGAAGCTCGAACGCCGCTCAGCACAATGCCTCCGGCTATTCCGCTTTCGACGATGCTTCCGCGGGGCAGGCCCCGCTGTTTCCTGCTCATTTTGGCAATTCGTTCAATGCGATTCAGGCACGAGAGAAAATCTAGGCCAACTCAGCCTGTTCTTTGTACATTAGCCACTGACTGGTGGTTTGTGCAAATTTCCGCGGAAAAATCCGTCTTTCCTTCATGGCTCTTCAGCTTCGGCCCCGAAATCTCTCCTTCGCGCGATCGCTAGTTGTCAATCGCGCCTTCTCATGTGTCGACCTTGCCAGCATCACGTCCAGCTTGTATCCGGCGTCGCGAGCCGACAAGGCCGTCTTTTCCACACACGCCTCCATGTCGTTTACAACATTGCCCACATCCGCTGGCCCAGCCGCCGATTCTTCCACGATAAGTTGCACCATCTTCGGCAGCCACAGCCACCACAGCAGTTGCTCGTGTGCTTCCTTGTTGAAGTAGCGGTGGCCATCCGCATCATGCAGCCCGGTAAGCCACGCCACGTCCGGATCATCCCAGTCCAGCTCCGAAGCGCCCACCGTTGCATGGCTGGCCAGCAACACCCGCACGCGGGCCGCCGCGCGATATGCTGCGTCAGCCTCCAGTCCCAGCGGCTCAAAGATCTCCGCCAGCGCCGATCGCAAATACAGCCGGTCAAAAGCCTCTCCCCGGTCCTGTTCCTCCGGCAGCAGATCCATCCAAACCCTCATTAGACACCAGGCGGCAACCGGCGCCCAAACGATGGCCGCGCCTGCCGTGGGGCTGTAGCTTGGCAGCACCACACGAGCATCCGGCGGCCACCCATGTGCGCCGCTCTGCTCCAGTTGCGGAACCTGCGCCGCAGCAGACAACAAGGCTCGGTAACTATCCAGCGCATCTGCAAATCGGTCGGGCTCAGGCCTGGAAACCGCGGGCCCACCACATACGAGTTCCATTCCAGGCTCGTCGACACATGCTCTCGATACTTCAGTCGCGTCCGTCTCACAGGCATCGCCTTCGCCCACGAGAGTCGCGAACGCTTCCCGCAGAAACGGCTCAGCATCCTTCACCATCTCATCCAGCGTCTTCTTCATCGCCGCTGGCGTCCGAACCGTTCGAGAAGCCACGCCTGCGCACTCGTCCTCCATCTCCGCCAGGTCCGAGTAGCGCCGCACCCGATTCGCCTCGAGCGCCTGACGTAGCGCCGCGTGAACCGGCCGCAACTTCAGCCTGGCCAGCGCATCTTCCAGGCTCCACACGCCGCTTCCATTCAGGTCCGTGCATAGCACGTCCCACGGATAATCCTCGCTCGCGTGCAGCTCCCGCCAGTTCTGGAAAACGTGATATTGATACGCATCCAGCCGCAGAAACAGCCCCTGCTCGCGAAGGTCGCGCGCGCGCCGCAAATAGTGCAGCCCGTTCGCGCTGTCCTGATACGCCAGAATCGTCTCTTCATCACGTGACAGGTCCAGCGCCTCGTGCAGCTTCACGCGCGAAAGCACACCCGTCTTCTTGTCCGACCTGGCCGCTGACTCGTGCAATGTCCCTGCCGTCCCCGCGTACTTGTTGTGGTAGACCACCAGCGCGCTCTGATTACCCGCTCGGTTCGACCACGCGAAGACGTTCTCGTCGACAGTCCCGTCTTCGCGCCAGAAATCGAACAGTGCAAAATTGGCGCTCTCAGCGAACACATGCCGATTTCTCAGAAGCGGTGCGATCTCCCGCTGATGCCGTTCCACCAGATGCGGATTTGCCGTCTCTTCATACCGCGGGCGCTTGTACTCCATCCCATATTTCTCAGTGAAAGCCTCGATCTGCCCGTGCCCGAACATCGGCAGCCCCGGTAGCGTCGCCATCATGGTGCAAACACCAAAATACTTGTCGCCCGTCCCGAACTGATCGATCGCCGTCCGCTCGTCCGGATTGCTCATGAAGTTCACATACCGCTTCAGAATGTCCGGGTCGAACTCGATCGTGTCCTTCAGAACGCCGCGATATTTCGCGTTCTCCTCATCCCGCACCATGTTCATGAACGCGCTGTTGTACACGCGATGCATGCCCAGCGTCCGCACAAAGTATCCCTCCAGCATCCAGAAGGCTTCGGCCAGCAGCAGCGTGCCCGGAACCTCCGCCGCCACCCGGTCCACCACCTCGCGCCAGAACTCGTGCGGCAGAGCTGCATCGAACTGCGCCTGCGTCATCGCGCATTCCGCCCGTGACGGAATGGAACCGCCGCTCCCCGGTAACGGAAACCACAACCGCTGCACATGCCGCCGCGCCAGGGTCATCGCCGCATCGAATCGGATGATCGGGAACAGCCGCGCCACATGCAGAATCGTCTGGATCACCTGCTCCCGCACATCAGCCCGCAGATAATTCAGCTGCGCCGTATCGTTCCATGGAAAACTGGTGCCGTCGTTACCGTGATAGACGTAGTCCATCTGTCCCGTCGCGTTATCCCGCCGGCGAAAGACCACAGCCGCATCGCTCTGGTCGTAATAGTGATCTTCAATTTTGATCTCCACCCGCCCGTCATGCGACAGATTGGGCCCGTCAAACCGATATCCGGGATACGGCATATCCTGACGCGACAGAAACCACTCCGGATGCTCTACCAACCACGGCGAATCGATACCCATGTGGTTTGGCACCATGTCGCTCGCCAGCCGAATACCATATCGCGCGGCACGATCCCGCAGATTGTCGTACGCATAATCTCCGCCCAGGTCGTCTGCGATCCGGTAGCTGTCCAGCGAATACGCCGAGGCCACCGCATCATCCTGCCCGCGCAGCCGTTTGATCGTCTGCGAAGCCTGGCTCCGCTCCCACACCCCGATCAGCCACAGCGCATTCATCCCTCGCCGAGTCAGCAGTTCCAGTTCCTCGTCCGGAATCTGATCCAGCCGCTCGATCGCCCTCCCGTACTGCCGCGACAACTGCGCCAGCCATACATACGTGCTCTTGGCGATCATCACAACATTCGGCATCCAGTCCTGATCAGGGCTGAATCGCTCATACTCCACATCGCCCGCATGGTGCGAGAACGCTGGCGCCTCATATTCCCGCCCGAACTCGAAGGGCCGATGATGCCGATGTGCCGACGGCGGATGGAACCTCATCCAGATGGCGATCTCTTCTTCCTTCAGCACATCGGTCGCCAGCAGCACCTTGTGCAGATGTTCGCCCAGATACTGCGACCAGTTCTGCCGAATCCACGCGAGCTGTCCGCTTAGCGAATCGGGCGATGCCTCCGTCGGCGCACGCAACAGATCCAGCAGATTGCCGCGCCCCATTTCGGTCTCCGGTCGCGTGGCAAAATAGTCGCGCAGTTCAGCGGTTATCTGACGATAACTCGTGCTCTCCGCCAGATTGCTGTCGTCGTACAGTTCTCGAAACGGCTGGAACGCCGGATTCACATTCGCCAGCCACAACAGCATGATCTCTTCCAGCACGGCTTCGCGATGCGTCAGTCCATCCGCCGTCCCATTCAGCCACTCATCCAGCGTTGTCTCGCCGCGGTAGAGCGCAACATTCGGAAACTCCTCCGCAAAGCCGCGCAGCAGACGTTCGACATTTTCCTCGCCCACACGCCCGGTAAACCACTCCAGAGCCCCCGCGCTCATCTGCGGATCGCGGCTCTTCCGGTACTGCGCCACCACGGCGTGGCTTACTTCGTCGATCAGTCCCATGGCGAACAGCGCTCCCGGATGGACCGGGTTCTCCTTGCCCCTGACCTCGCTCATCCGGTACGCCAGTTGCCGGCACGCCGACAGATCACCGAAGATTACGTTTCCTACGTAATTAAACAGCGTATCGCTGACCTGATAACGATCGCGTGCCTCTCTCGCTATATGAAATTCCATCATCGCTTTTTCTTTGGACGCAGCTTTTGCCGGCAGTTTTGCCGACGAACAGATTCCGTACAACACGGGACTTACATCTGCGAATCTCCGCTTTCCGCACAGGCAACCATTCCGCCGTTGCTCCCGCACTACGCGCGCGCCTTCCAGACTACGCCACCCTGCATCGCGCAGAACTTTTCTCTCAGGCGCCCCTCAGGAATGCCGGCAGGCGCTCTTCTCGCACATTGTCGTAACACTGGAGGCTGGCGAATCGCGTAATCGCCGCTGGCATCCCCACCGCCGTGAACCCTGGATGCCCAGTCGAAGGATACGGTCCTCCGTGATTCATCGCCGGACTCACCGCCACTCCTGTCGGCATTTTGTCATTCAGCATCCGCCCCACTCGACGCCGCAGCAGCGGAGCCACCTGCGCATAAAGCACATCGTCGTCGCCTGAAGCCGACGAGTACACGCTGCCTGCCAGATTGCCTTCCACATGCTCCAGCGCTCGCAGCAGCTCGTCTTCGTTCGCCACCACCACCGCCAGCACTTCATTCCCAAACGCTTCCCGCAGGAACTCTCCCGGCTTTGTCAGGAAGGTATTCCCATCTACGCGCAGCAGCGTATTCGCATAGCGATATCCGCTTCCCGGCAGATTCCTGGCTCCGGTCACTACTTCCGCTCCGGCTTTACAGATCGCCTGGATTGATTCATCCAGCCGCTCCCGTACCGCTTTCGCCAGCAGCGCGTGCGGCTCGATCTTGTCGAATCCAGCTTTCAGATCCCGAAGAAACGCCTCTACCGCATTGCCGGCAATCAGAAACACCACATTCGGCCGGGTACAGAACTGCCCCGATCCCGCCGTGCAGCTTCCCGTCAATTCCGCCGCCCACTTCTGGGGATTCTCCTTCAGCCCCTCCGGCAAAAAAACCACCGGGTTCAGGCTCGACATCTCGAGGTACACCGGCTTGCCTGCCCCATCCGCTGCTCGCTTTAGCGCCAAGCCTCCGGCTTTGCTGCCCGTGAATCCCACCGCACCCACGCGCCGATCGCTCACCAGTCGCAACCCCGTCTCCGATTCGAGATGGTAGATCATCTGCACCGCAGCCTTCGGCATGCCCGTCTGTGCAACAGCCTTTTCCGCAATCTCCGCCAGCATCCGCGTCGTGTGCGGCTGGAGCGGATGCGCCTTCGCGATCACCGGATTCCCCGCCGCAATCGCCGACGCAAAATCGCCCCCACTCACAGCGTTGTACGCAAAAGGAAAGTTATTTGGCCCAAACACGACCACCGGGCCCACCGGTCCCAGACAAGACCGCAGATTCCGCGCTGCATCCACCGTCACCCGCCGCCAGCCGCCATCCCGCACCGCGGCAGCGGCCTGCCGCAGCTGATCCGTCGTACGCGGAATCTCCACCTCCCGCAGCCTCGGCGTCACCGGCAGCCCGCTCTCCTCGTTCCCGACCTTCGCCAAAGCCTCCGCGGCTCCGTCGATTCCCGCCGCATAAGCCTCCAGAAAAGCCGCAATTGTCTCCGCCGGAACCTGCTCCAGAGCGTACGCCGCCTCAGTAGCCGCCGCCAGAGCCGCGTCGCAGTCGCTCCACCCACTCACCGGAAAGTCGCCGGCAAGCGTCTGGCCCGTCGCCGGATTCTCCGCCTGAAAAGCTGCAACCGCCTCGGCCTTGCGCCATTCCCCGCATATCCAGATCTCCGCCGTCTCCATCTGTAACTCCCTTCGCCTCCATCGCTCGCAGCCGGGTTGACAATTGAACTGCCTCGTCCCCGGAGCACCATCTTCATCCCACCGTGTTCACAAGCATTCCGATGCCATCAATCCCGATGCGGATGACGTCTCCTGGCTTCAGCGTAAAGGAATCCGGCGGCACAACGCCCGTCCCGGTCAGCAGAAAACATCCCGCCGGGAAACTCTGGTCCCGGAAGAGATACTGCACCAACTCCGCCGGCCTCCGTTTCATCTGTTTCAACGTCGTCTCGCCGGCAAATTCCACCGCCTCGTCGCGCTCAATCGCAATCGTAATCCGCGTCGACTCAGGCAGCGGCTCTCGCGTCATCAGAATCCCCGGCCCCAGCGCGCAACTCCGGTTGTAGACCTTGGCCTGTGGCAGATACAGCGGATTTTGCCCTTCAATGTCCCGCGAGCTCATGTCGTTTCCGATCGTGTAGCCCACAATCCGCCCCCGCGCGTCTGCCAGCAGCGCCAGTTCCGGCTCCGGAACCGACCATTGCGCATCGCTCCGGATCCCCACCGTTCCCCAGGGCCCCACTACCTTTTGCGGCTGCGACTTGAAAAACAGCTCCGGTCGCTCCGCCGAATACACCCGGTCATAAAAATCCCCGCCACCGGCGTCCTTTGACTCCTCCATCCGCGCCGTCCGGCTGCGTAGATACGTCACGCCAGCCGCCCACACCTCCTGCGTTCCCACCGGAGCCAGCAGATCCCGAGACGCGATCACCGCCTCACCCGCCGCATTGCCCAGCAGCCATTCCAGATAGGCGAACAGGTCCTCCCGCACCAGTAAATCGTCCAGCGACTGGATCTCCACGCCTGCCACTTGCCCCGATTCTTCCACCAACCATCCATTCAGCGTTCGATACAGAATCATGCCTTCTCCCCGATCTCCAGTTTCCGTGTGATCGCGTCTACGTCATAAACGCAGCCGCCCCAGATGCCTCCGCTCGCCTGCACAAGTGCCGCCCATAGCCGTGTATCCTCGGGCAATTCCGGATGCGGCCGCAGATCCTCGCGCGGTTCCCGCGCCGCCAGCCTGCTCCGTCCCTCATCCGCCTCGAAAATCTCGCCGCCCTCACCCACTAAATCCACAGATGCATTCAGACCCCTCTGGTCGATGCGAATCTCGATCAAATCTCCCTCGCGGAGCTTCCCCACCGGCCCTCCGGCCAGCGCTTCCGGCGAAATATGTCCGATGCACGGCCCCGTCGAAACCCCACTGAAGCGCCCATCCGTAATCAGCGCCACATGCCGGCAGTGCGGTAATGCCTTCAGCGCCGCCGTAATCTGATAAATCTCCTGCATCCCCGCTCCCGCCGGCCCGCAACAGACCAACACCATCGCATCGCCCGCCTCGATCCTCCCCTGCTTAATCGCCGCAATCGCATCGCTCTCCAGAGTGAACACCCGCGCCGGCCCACGATGAAGAAATATCCCGTCCTCCCCAACTAGCTCCGGATCGATCGCCGTGCTCTTCACCACCGATCCCTCCGGCGCCAGATTTCCCTGCGGAAAACACACCGTCGAGGTCAGCCCCCGCTCCCGCGCCCGATCCGGCGACAGAATCACCTCGTCCGCATCGATCCCATCGCGCTCCAGCAGATTCTTCTTCAGCTCCCGCCGCCGCGCGCTCTGCTCCCACCAAGCCAGACACTCGCCCAGCGTCGCACCCGCCGCCGTCATCGCCTCCAGCCGCAGCAATCCGGCTCGCCGCAAATGCAGCATTGCCTCCGGAACCCCGCCAGCAAGAAACACCTGCACCGTCGCAAATCCCCGCGGCCCGTTCGGCAGTGCATCCACAATCCGTGGAACCTCCCGGTTCACCCGCACCCAATCCTCCACACCCGGACGCTTCCGTCCCGCCGCATGAGCAATCGCCGGCAGATGCAGCAGCAGGTTGGTCGAGCCCCCAAATGCCGCATGCAACACCATCGCATTTTCAAACGCCGCGTCCGTCAGGATCTCCCGCGTCCCCATGCCGAGCACGCGCAGCCGCAGCAGCGCCGCCGCCGATCTGCGCGCCGCATCCAGCCAAACCGGCTGCCCCGAAGGAGCGAGCGCCGTATGCGGCAGCGCCAGCCCCAGTGCCTCCGCGATCACCTGTGACGTCGCCGCTGTCCCCAGAAACTGGCAGCCTCCGCCCGGCGATGCGCACGCCCGGCAACCCACCTCTGCTGCATACTCCAGCGAGATTTGCCCCTGCGCGAAGCGCGCCCCAATGGTCTGCACCTTTCCCGCGTCTTCGCCCTGCTCTGGCAACAGAGTCACCCCTCCCGGAATCAGCACCGAAGGCAGCTCCCCCGACGAAGCCAGCGCCATCATCATCGCCGGCAGCCCCTTATCGCACGTCGCCACGCCGATCACGCCCGCCCGCGTCGGCAGCGACCGCATCAGCCTCCTCAGCACCATCGCCGCATCGTTTCTGTACGGCAGCGAGTCCAGCATCCCCGTCGTGCCCTGCGTCCGCCCATCGCATGGATCGGTCACCGCCCCGGCAAACGGAACCGCGCCCTCGTCCTTCAGCGCC
>DAHVZZ010000089.1:0-3602 GCA_027323785.1 Acidobacterium sp.
CAGGAGGTGGGGCGGGAAAACACGGTGTTTGTCCACCTGACGCTGGGACCGTGGATTGCGGCGGCGCAGGAGCTGAAGACCAAGCCCACGCAGCACTCGGTGAAGGAGCTGCTGTCGATCGGCATCCAGTCCGATGTGCTGCTGTGCCGCTCCGACCGCCCGCTGAGCCGGGAGATCAAGCAGAAGATTGCGGCCTTCTGCAACGTGGAAGAAAAGGCGGTGATCGGCGCCCGCACCGTGCCCTCGATCTACGAGGTGCCGCTCAGCTTTGCGCAGGAGGGCGTGGACGCGCTGATCCTGAAGTATCTGCACAAGGAGGCGCCGGAGGCCAACCTGAGCCGCTGGAAAGAGCTGGTGGACCGCTGCTATCACCCCAAAGATAATGTCTCCATCGCCATCGTCGGGAAGTATGTGGAGTATGAGGACAGCTATAAGTCGCTGAAGGAGGCGCTCACGCACGGAGCGATCGCGCAGAACCTGAAGCTGAACATTACCTGGATTGAAGCCGAGGGGCTGGAGGCGAAGACGCCCGAGGACCGGAGCTTTGAATCGCAACTGGAAGGCTTCGACGGCATTCTGGTTCCCGGCGGCTTCGGCAAGCGCGGCATCGAGGGGATGTTGAATGCCATCCGCTACGCGCGCGAGAAGCAGGTTCCCTACTTCGGCATCTGCCTGGGCATGCAGACCGCCTGCATTGAGTTTGCGCGCAACGTATGCGGCCTGAAGGACGCGAATTCGAGCGAGTTCGACCCGGCCAGCCCGCACCGCGTGATCTACAAGCTGCGCGAGCTGCTGGGCGTGGAAGAGATGGGCGGCACCATGCGCCTGGGGGCATGGACCTGCATTCTGCAGGAGGATTCGCTGGCGGCCCGGGCATATGGAACGACGGAGATCAGCGAGCGCCACCGCCATCGCTACGAGTTCAACCGCGAATACGAGGCATTACTCACCGGCGGAGGACTGCGCCTGAGCGGCACAACGCCGGACGCGACGTATGTAGAGATTATCGAGATACCCGGCCATCCCTATTTTCTGGGCTGCCAGTTCCACCCCGAATTCAAGTCCAAGCCGCTGGAGCCGCATCCGCTGTTCCGGGAGTTTGTGAGGGCGAGCTACACGAATCGGCAGCGGCGGGCGGCGGCAGAGGAAAGCGAATCTTCAAGCCTGACGAACGTGGCGTCGTCGTGAGCGGCGGAACGGCGAGAGACGCGGGCCCGCTGCCGGTTACCGGGGCGTGACGGCGCGGTGGCCAGGCAGAGGCTTCTTCGCCGTGTGAGCCGGCTGAGTCGTTTCGGAGGTGGCTGTTGCCTTCCGCCTGGCAGTTTTTACTGCCGGCTTCTGTTGCGCCGGTTGGGTCTTCAGCGCGGGTGCGGCCAGCGGCTGCTGCTGCTGGAGAATCGGTCCATTCAGCGTCTGGGGGGTGCGAATGGCGCCAGCGGTCGAAAACTCGCCCGGCGGCATCAGCCGCTGCGGCATGACGACAGCATGCGCCGGTTCCCTCTGCCCGACGTGCGAATAGATGCCCCATCCGCCGCCGCCCACCACAAGCACAATGGCCGCCGCGGCTGCGCTGCGCATCCAGTTGCGCGTGCGCATGGGCTGGGGCCAGGCCAGCACGCGGCCACCGCGCGGGGCGGCCAGTGCGCCGGCAAAGACGCGATCTTCAAGCCCGGCGGGCGCGGGCAGGTTGGCAATCAGACGCAGCGTGGCGTCAAGGTCAGCGAGCGCGCCGGGAGGCGAGCAGGCGACAGGACCGTTTGCAGACCGAATTTCGCTTGAGGAATTCATCGCTGACTCCTTGCGTGCTTGAGCAGATCGGCCATCAGGTTGCGGGCGCGAAAGAGACGGGAGCGTACGGCGGACTCGGTGATGCCCAGGACCGAGGCGATTTCCACGCTCGACAACTCTTCGAAGGCCGACAGCAGGAGCACTTCGCGCTCCTTGGCGGGAAGCTGCTCGACGCAGGCGAGCACGCGAGCATGGTGCTGGGCGGCGGAGGCAAGCTGTTCGGCGGAGAGCCCGTTGGAAGGCAGGACGCGCGCCAGCTCGGCTACGTCGTCGGTCTCCGGGCGGGTTTTGGCGCGGCGCTTGCGGTCCAGCACGATGTTCCAGACGATGCGGATGAGCCAGACGCGCCGGTCACGCACCTCGGCAAGCGTCTGACGATGGCGAAGGACGCGCAGGAATGCCTCCTGCACGGCATCTTCGGCATCGGCGGGATTGCGCAAAACGGAAAAGGCAACGCGGTAGAGCGTCGAGGCGTACTCGGTCACCAGGGCAGCGAGCGCATCTTCCTCAGCCCGCATGCGAAGCCGCTCATTAGGCGCGCTGTTGGGAATTTCCATCCATCCTGCGTAAATTGCCTGGCTGGTGCTGCTCATATTCGACCAGACGCAGGCAATGCGAAAAATGCTCGGAAGCGGGCTTCCGTGCCCGGCAAACGGCGAGCCGGCCGCTGCCACGCGCAGAGCCCGGGAGGGAACGCTACTGTGGCGCGCTCAGCTCCTGTGCGGCGATGGCGCCAGCAGCACCCTCTTTATCCATATCCTTCACTTTGGCCCACAAAATGCGCGCCTGGTCCATTTTGCCTTCGGCGGCGTAGAGATCCGCCAAGTCAAGCTGAGCCATTGCGGCTGACACCGTCTCCGTCGGCTTGGCGGCAAGCGCTTTGTAGATCTGAATCGCCTGGGCATCTTTACCCTCCCGGCGATAGAGCCCGGCGAGCGCCAGCTTGGCCAGGCTGGAGATGTTACGGTTCCATGTGCTGGCGGCGGCCTTCAGCTCGGTCTCCGCGGAGGCGAACTGGCCCATCTGCTCGTCGGTGACGCCGAGAAAGTAGAGCGCCTTCTTGCCCGCGGGCAGCCAGCCGTACTTCTGCGCGATGGCACGAAACTGCTTATTGGCGGCCTTGGTGCGATCGGCGCTGGTGGCAAAGACTCCGTTTTCCTGCGGCATGCCCGGCTCCATCAGCGGAGCATTGTAGGTATCGATTGCCGCGCCCAAAGCCGACGATGCGGAGGAGTTCTCGACCGCCCAGAAGATCCATGCGCCCAGGCCGAGGACCAGCACGATGCCGGCAACAATAAGCCAGCGAGTGACAACAGTGCGGTGGCCGCTGAACCAGGTGACGCCGCTGGCGGCGGCCTGTGCAAACTTATCCCCTTTGAGGGCGCGACGGGTTTGAGTATCCACGGAGTTTCTTTGAGTCCTTCGTCGGTAGACTTGCAGGCGGCGGGCCTCGGTAGACGTAGGCGCTGCAACCGCAGCCTATAGTTTAACAGTGGGTGAAGTGCAGCGTCCACCGCGTTTAAGGCGGTTTTCCGGCGCCGATCTTTCCGTTTCGGCTCGCGTTCGCCATGCAGCTTCCCGTTGATGAGAAAGCCACTTAGCGAGGGCGCCCCGGGATTGACCTGGCGGAAAAGCGCCATGGAGCCGCTCTTGCCCAGCCGAAGGGAAGGACGATAGGCTAGGGATATGTATGAGGATTTTCACGTAACGGAGCGCTGGAGCGGCGAAGATCTGCACTGCCGCTGGAAGGGCACCATAGTTGCCATCGCCACTCGCCACGCCGACGCGGTGGATGTGCGATTTGACGTGAACGG
>DAHVZZ010000101.1:0-6123 GCA_027323785.1 Acidobacterium sp.
GATGCGGGACGAGAAGGGCGAGGAGCAGAGCGTTCCGCTGCCGCCGCTGGATTGTGGAAACGAGCTGGACTGCGCGCGGGCGGATCGGGCGAGGGCGCGGCGCGATGCGTACCGGCAGCATGTGAGCGCGGCCGAGGAGCCGCCTTCGCGCGAGGAATACGATTTGCTGCGCAGTCTGCACGGGGCGCAGGAGCAGCCGGGCTTCAGCGGACTGCTGGCGAGCCGGCTGGTGACGGAAGGCTGGGAGCGGACGTATCCGGAGCAGGAGAACGTGCCGCAGACGATCTTCGGCGGTTACGTGGCGCACAAGGCGCTGGTGAACGCGCATATTTGCTCGGAGATGGTGGCGACGGATCGCGCGCTGCTGGTGTCTGTAGACCGGATCAACTTCTACCAGCCGGTGCGGATGGGGGACAAGCTGCACTTTGTGAGCCGGGTAACCTACACCGGGAAGACATCGATTGCGGTGGAAACGACGATCACGCGGATCAGCCGCGACCGCACGAGCACGGCGCTGAGCAACACCTGCAGCTTCACCTTTGCCAATGTGGACGCGGATATCCGGCGGCTGCCGGTTCCGGTGGTCTATCCGACGACGTATGCGGAGGATGCACGATATCTGGCGGCATACCGGAGGCGGAAGGCGTACCTGGGGGCGAAGTAGCTGTTAGCGAAAGGCTGTTAGCAATAAAGCGGATAGCGATAAAGCGGGTAGCGAAAAGTTAGCGGAGAAGCGGCTGGCGAAGCGCGGGTGGCGCGGAGAGGCATGCGCGCGCAAAATTTGCAACTTCGTCCGTGACATAAGTAGGCGGAGAGACGGTGAAGCGCGGCGTGGAGAGAGGAATAGCGGCGGCGATGTCCGCGGGGAGGGTTGCGGCCGCGTTGCGGGAGGCTATGAGGATGGCGTCGGCGCGGGGCAGGAAGCGACGCGCGGAGTCCTTGAAGTCGGGGATGGCGGGGTCGATGACCGAGAGGTAGAGGTCGGGATCGAGGTGGTCGAGAATGCTGTTGGATTCGAGGATGGCATTTTCGGAGTGGGCGAGTTCTTCGCGGATGCGGGGCATGGCGTCCGCCAGCATGCCGATGCGGGTGCGAACCCAGAGGGAGCGGACGGCTCCGGCGGCGAGGAAGCGGGCGCTGTCGGTTCCGGTGGAGGGATCGCGTTCGGCTGCGATGGAGACGCAGGAGTCGGCGGTCTGGCACTGACAGGGTTTGCCGTCGGCGGTGCAGAAGCCGTGGCCGTACTGAGTGATTTTGAAGGCGGTCCAGTTGAATTCCGGCAGACGTGCGATGAGGGCGGCAACCACGGAGGTTTTGCCGATGTTGCGCGTGCTGCCTCCTACGACGACGACGGCCACGGAATCCTCCCTCCTGATTATTCCTCTTCCTGTTCCGATGCGCGGGCGAGGCGGGCGAGCGCGGCGAGTTCTTTGAGGTACTGGCGAAGGGGGCGGGCCGGACGTCCCCAGAAGACGACGCCGGGACCTTTGACCTTCTTGTGGGTGAGGACGCCGGAGCCGGAGCCGAGGATGACCTGCTCGCCGACGGAAGCGTGATCGCCGATGCCGACCTGACCGCCGACGATGGAGTGACTGCCGATGGTGCTGGAGCCGGAGACGCCGGTTTGCGCGGCGATGACGACGTTGCGTCCAACGCGGGTGTTGTGGCCGAGGTGGACGAGGTTGTCGATTTTGACGCCGCGCTCGATGCGGGTTTCTTCGAGGGCTCCGCGGTCGATGGTGGTGTTGGCGCCGATCTCAACGTGATCTTCGAGGATGAGGCGGCCCTGCTGGGGAAACTGGAGGTATTCGCCGGTGAGGGAGTCGCGGACGTAGCCGAAGCCGTCGGAGCCGAGGACGGCTCCGGCCTGGATGACGGCATGGTCGCCGATTTCGGTTCCCGGATAGATGACGACGCGGGGATCGATGCGTGCGTGGGCTCCGATGCGGACGGCGGCGCCGATGACGGCTCCCGCGCCGATGCGGGTGTGGGGGCCGATGTGCGCGCCGGGTCCGATGACGGCGTGGGCGTCAACCGTGATGGGCTGAGCGAGGGCGGCGGTGGGGTGAACGACGGCAGTGGGATGAATTCCGGTGTGGGGTTCGGCGGGATGCAGCAGGCGGGCGGCGCGGGCAAAGGCGAGGCGGGGCTGGCGGGCGACGAGAACGGGCTTCCCGGTGGCGGAGGCGGCCAGTTGGGGCGGGAGAATGACGGCTCCCGCGGGTGAGGCGAGAGCGGCGGCGAGGGTAGAGGGGTCTTCAGCGAAGACGAGCTGGGCGGGAGTTGCCAGGGATGGGCTGGAGACTCCGGAGATTTCGGAGTCCGCGGCGGATGGGCGCAGCTCAGCCTGGAGCGCGGCGGCGATCGCGGGCAGTTTCATTACAGCAAGGGTACAGCGGGGAGCGGGCGAACGGGGTTACTTGTCGCGGGCCACGACAAACTCGGGCATCCACTGCAGGGCGCGCTTGTAGACGGAATCCGGCAGAACTGCGAGAGATGCCTGGGCTTCGGCCGCATAAGCATAAGCGGCATTCAGGGCATAGCTGACAGATTCGTTGCGCTGCAGGATGCGCAGGATATCCGCATGGGAGACGCGGTCGAAGTTCTGATCCTCGAGGACGGTCTGGATGGCCGCGCGCTCGGCGGGCGTGCAGCCGTTGCCGAGGGTATGGATGACGGCGAGAGTGGCTTTGCCTTCGCGGAGATCGCTGGCGACGGGTTTGCCGAGGATATCCTCAGTGGCGGTGAGGTCGAGGACGTCGTCGATGATCTGGAAGGCCAGGCCAAGATTGCGGCCGAAGTCGCCGAGGGAATTTTCCACTTCGGGGCTGGCTCCGGAGAGGACAGCGCCGAGGCGCATGGAGACTTCGAAGAGGCAGGCGGTTTTGCGGTAGATGAGGTCTTTGTACTCGTCCTCGGAGATGGATTTGCCGAGGCGCTCCATCTGGAGGAGCTCGCCTTCGACCATCTGCTGGGTGAGTCCGATGAGAAGCTCGAGGATGCGGAATTTGCGTTCCGAGAGGGCGATGCGGAAGGCCTGCATGTAGAGCCAGTCGCCGACGAGAACGCATTTGTTGCTGCCCCAGGCGCGGTTGGTGGAGGGGCGTCCGCGGCGGGTATCAGCGGCATCGATGATGTCGTCGTGGACGAGGGTGGCGGTATGGACCATTTCGACGACGGCGCCGAGACGGATCATGCCACGGCCGCTGTAGCCAAGGCCTCGGGCGGCCAGCAGGAGCAGGGAGGGACGGATGCGCTTGCCGCCGCCCTCGCGCAGGTAGTCGGAGATCTCGGTGATGGCCTGGACGGAGGAGACGGCATCGGCGCCGAATTCCCGTTCAATGGCAACGAGGTCATCGTGCAGCAAATCGAAGACTTCTTTGGCCGTCGTTGTCGCTACTGTGCTCAATCAATCGTTCCTCAACCGCGGGGCCGGCCGCTCAGCTGGAGCGGTAATTGGTGAACTGCATATCGATGCCGAGGTCGCGTCCGCGGAGCAGGGCAATGACCTGCTGGAGAGCGTCGCGATCCTTGCCGGAGACGCGCACGGTGTCTCCCTGAATGGATGCCTGGACCTTCAATTTCGAGTCTTTAACAATTTTCACGATTTCTTTGGCTTTTTCGCCGGCGATGCCCTGCTGGAGGGTGATTTTCTGCCGGACGGTCGAACCAGCCGCAGATTCTACTGTACCGAAGGTGAGCGATTTGAGCGAGACTCCGCGTTTGACGAGTTTCTGCCGGAGGATTTCGGTCACTGCTTCCAGCTTATATTCATCGGCGGAGGCGAGGTGAATGGAGTCCTCGCCTTCGATGCGGATTTCGGATTTGGAGTCTTTGAGATCGAAGCGGGTACGGACTTCCTTGACCGCCTGATCGATCGCATTGCGGACTTCCTGCACATCTACCTTGCTGACAATATCGAAGGAGTTATCTGCTGCCATACCAGTCTCTTTTCTCTTAGATTATCCGCTAATGGGAGGAATTTCCCGAGTTTCCGGCAATTTCCGTGCGGAAGAACGATCGGAAGTTTTCGGAGGTGCGGGCGGCGACCTCTTCCGGAGCGATGCCGCGGAGTTCGGCGATTTTGGCGGCAACTTCCCGGACCCAGGCCGGCTCATTGCGTTTGCCGCGATTGGGGACGGGCGCGAGGAAGGGAGCATCCGTCTCGATGAGCATGTGGTCCAGCGGAAGAGCGACAGCGGCGACGCGGATCGATTCGGCCTTGGGAAAGGTGATGTTGCCGGCGAAGGAGATGAGGAAGCCAAGGTCGATGGCAGCCGTGGCATGGTGGAGCTCGCCGGTGAAGCAGTGAAGAATGCCGCCGAGGCCGGTGGCGGCCCACTGATAGCGGAGCATCTCCAGGGTATCGTCCCACGCATTGGTGCTGCCGTCTGAGGGGCGGCAGTGGATGACGATGGGCTTACGCCGGGCGGCGGCGATCTCCATCTGGCGGGCGAAGACGGCCTTTTGCTCTTCGCGTGGGGAATGGTCGTAGAAGTAGTCGAGGCCGATCTCGCCACAGGTGATGACTTCCGGCTCCTGAAGGAGCGAGTCGAGTCTGGAGCAGGCGGCGTCGTCGGCGAGGCGAGCTTCGTGGGGATGGATTCCGGCGCTGGCCCAGATGCGCGGAATGCCGGGCTGGCCGGCGTATTCACGGCTGATTTCGAGAGCGCGGTGCATGGTGTCGGGTCCGTCGCCGATGCCGATGGAGAGGACTTCGAGGACACCGGCGGAAAAGGCGCGCTGGAGCAGGGCGGTGCGGTCGTCGTCGTAGCGGGGGCTGTCGAGATGGCAGTGGGAATCGATCATCGATAAATCTCGCGGCGATGGCCCACGTGGAGAACGAGGACCACGATCCTGCTCTCCTGAATTTCGCAGATGAGGCGGTAATCGCCTACCCGGTAACGCCAGAGGCCGCTGAACTCGGATCCCTGGAGAGGCTGGCCGATGCTGCGCGGATCTTCCAGGGGGGCAACGCGATCGTGCAGGAAAGTGACTATGCGCCGTGCAATCTGTTTATCGAGCCTGGAGAGATCCTTCCTGGCCGATGCATCGTACTCAATCGTCCAGGCCAAGTTCGCGCTCTATTTCTTCGTGCGTGTAGGTTCTGCTGCGGCCTTCCCTGAGAGCACGAAGGCGTTCTTCAGCGATCTGGAGGTCTTCGAGGTCTTCGATGTGCTGGAGGATGGCTTCGCGGGCGTAATAGGTTTTCGTGCGGCCGGAGCGTTTCGCCAGCCGGTCAAGACGCTTTTCAATGTCTTCGGGGAGCCGAATGGCAAGCATAATTCGACCTCTGCTATACAAGTATAGCAGAGGTCGCTCCGGCTACTTCAGGCGCGCGCCGATCTCCACGTCTTCGGCGAAGGTGGCGAGGACGGCTTTGCCGTCGGCGGTGGAGGCGGCGACGATCATGCCGTTGGATTCGAGTCCGCGGAGCTTGCGGGGAGCGAGATTGGCGACGATGACGACTTTCCGGCCGATGAGGGACTCGGGGGCATAAGATTCCGCGATGCCGGCGAGGATCTGGCGAGTTTCCGTGCCGAGGTCGACTTCGAGGCGGAGCAGCTTGTCGGCTTTGGGGACGCGCTCGGCGACTTTGACCTGGGCGACGCGCAGCTCGACTTTGGCGAAGTCGTCGATGGCGATTTTGTCGGATGCCAGCTGGTCGGCCGGGGCCGGCGCTACCGCTGCAGGGGTGGTTGCGGTGGGCGGCGGAGTCGCGGTTCCGGGAGCGAGGTTCGGGGGGACGGTGGGATGGGACCGATTGCCGCCGAAGGCCTCGCGGAGGGTTTCCGCGATGGCGCCTTCGAGAGCGAGGATGGCCGCGGTTTCGTTGGTGGATTCAGAGATGGCAATACCGAGGCCGTCGATGAGGGAGTGGAGCTTTGAGATATGGGCGCTGGAGGACTTCTGCGGTGGGGCCGCGGGAGCTGCTTCCGGGGCCGGAGGATTGTTCTGCTGTTCCAGTTCGCTCATACGGGTGATGGTCTCCTTGTCGGCGCGGGGGAAGAGGGGACTGAGGTCGCCGAGCTTTGTGCCGGGGACGAGGCCGCCCCAGCTGAGGTTTGTAAGGTTGGCGGAAGCGAGGTCGCCGAGGCCGAGCTGGGCCCAGACTTTGGCGGC
>DAHVZZ010000110.1:0-4370 GCA_027323785.1 Acidobacterium sp.
GGGGCGACGTCGCCATCGAGGAGGGCGTTGGCGTCGGTGGCGACTTCGCTGGGGGTGAAGCCGCTGGTGGCCACGATGGATGGGTGGATGTGGTAGACGGTTTCGGGGCTGGCGATGCGGTTGTCGATGCCGTTGATGACACCGACGATGCCGGGGATGGTGGAGATGCGGTCGGCGACGATGGGCGCCCAGTGGCGAAGGACAGCGGCATCGGGGCAGAAGAGCTTGATGACGACGGGCTGGGGCTGGTTGGAGAGGTCGCCGATCATGTCGCCGAGGGTCTGGTGGAAGTCGACGTCGAGCATGGGGTACTGGGCGGTGACTTTGGCCCGGAGGGAATCCATGATCTGGAAGACGGAGCGGCTGCGGTGATTAGAGAGGCGGACGGAGATATCGCCGGTGTTGGCCTCAGTAACGGCGGCAAGGCCGAGCTGGAGTCCGGTGCGGCGGGAAGTGGCGATGACCTCGGGAGCGGAGCGGATGATCTGGACGACGTGGCTGACGATGCGGTTGGTTTCCGCGAGCGAGGTGCCGGGCGGGGTGATGTAGTCGACGACGATCTCGCCCTCGTCCATTTTGGGGAGCATGTCGGAGCCGAGGGATTTGTAACTGAAGTAAGAACCGGCGACGAGCAGGAGGGCAAAACCGGCGAGCCACCAGGGATGTCCGAGGACGAAGCGGAGAAGGCGCTCGTACTGCTGGATGATGGTGCGCATCCAGCCGCCGATGGTGGCTTCTTCGGCGGCCATGAGGCGGGTGGCTTCGTCCTGGGGTGAGAAGAATTCGTCGAACTGCTGGTCGGGCGGGACGGTGTCTTTGCGGCGGACGAGGAACTGGCTGAGGGTGGGGGTCCAGGTGAGCGCCAGGGCCAGGGAGACGAGGAGGGCCGAGGTCATGGTGATGGCCAGGGCTCTGAAGAACGTTCCGGTGACGCCGGTGACGAGAATGAGCGGCAGGAAGATGACGACGGGGGTGGCAGTGGAACCGAGGAGCGGGACCTGCAGCTCGGCGAGGGAGCTGGCGATGGCGTGGAAGCGGCGCTGTCCGGCGTCGCGGTGAATGACGATGTTCTCGATGACGACGATGGCGTCGTCAATGACCAGGCCGACGGCGGCGGCGAGGCCTCCGAGGGTCATGAGGTTAAAGGTCTGGCCGAGGAGTTTGAGGATGAGGCAGGTGATGACGACGGTGATGGGGATGACGAGGCCGGCGACGGCGGAGCTGCCCCAGTCGCGAAGGAAGAGGACGATGACGAGGGTGGCGAGGACGATGCCGATGAGGATGGCGTCGCGGACGCTGCTGATGGCCTCGCGGATGAGCTCGCCCTGATCGTAGAAGACGGAGAAGTGGATGCCGGGCGGGAGGTTTTTGCGGATCTGGGCCATTTCGGCATAGACGCCCTTGTCCACGGCCACGGTGTTGGCGCCGGGCTGGCGGTTGATGCTGATGAGGACGCCGGGTTTGCCGTCGGAGGTGACGATGGTGTAGTTGGGCTGCTTTGTGAGCCGGACATCGGCGATGTCGCCGATGTGGATGGGCACGCCGGCGGTGGTGCGCCTGACGACGATGTCAGCGAGCTGCGCGGGGTCGTGCACCTGGCTGTCGAGGAGGTTGAGGACGAGCTGGTGATGGGCGGCGATGAGGCCGGGAGATTCGATGAGGTTGGCGCGCTGGACGGCGGTGAGAATCTCCGGGACGGTGATGCCGGTGCGGAGGAGCCTGGCCGGGTCGGGGACGATGTCGTACTCGGGGATGGCGCTGCCCTGGACGAGGACCGAGGCGACGCCGGCAACGCGATTGATGCGAGGCTTGATGTCGTAGGTGGCGATCTGCCAGAGGCGGGTGTCGGGGATGGTATCGGAGGTGATGCCGAAGGCGAGGACGGGGAAGCTGGAGAAGCGGAGGCGATGGATATCGAGTCTGACGGTGGGGGGAAGCGAGGACTCGGCGCGGGAGACGGCATTCTCGGCGCGCTGGAGCGTCCGGAACATGTTGACGTGCCAGTTGAAGTAGAGATCGATTTCAGCGCTGCCGCGGCTGGTGATGGAGCGGACCAGGGTGAGGCCGCGGACGGTGTTGACGGCTTCTTCGAGGGGGCGGGTGATGGTGACCATCATCTGGTTGATGGGCATCACGCCGTTGTCGACACCGATGATGACACGGGGGAAGTTGGTGGTGGGGAAGACGGCGATGGGAATGGTGAAGGCGGCGTAGATGCCGGCGACGGTGAGGGCGACGATGACGGAGATGACCGCCTTGGCGAGGACGGAGAACCAGGGTCCGCGCTGGACTTCGTTATCGGTGGCCGGCTGATTTTCCTGCCTGTGGGCGGGCTCGGGGATCTCAGGCATTGGCTAGTCCTGGCCTCCGCTGGAGCCGGCGGCAGTGGCGGGCTCTGGCTTGACCCTGGTTTTATTGGGGAGGCCGTAGCTGCCGCTGACGATGACCTGGTCGCCGGCCTCAATGCCGCTGAGTATCTGCACGAGGCCGTTGTCACGAATGCCGGTGACGACGGGGCGCAAAAGCGCGAGGCTGCCCGGGCCGACGATCATGACGTGGGCCTGGCCATTGTCGTTGACGAGGATGGCGGACTGGGGCACGACGAGGGCGCTGGAATCTCTGCCGACGATGATGGAAGCACCGACGGAGGCTCCGGGCGAGAGCTTGTGGTGCGGATTATCGGCGACGAGCCAGATTTCGACGGTGGTGCTGTTTGGATCGAGCGCCGAGTTGATGATGCTGACCTTCGCGGGAATGCCGTTTTTGACGCCCGGGACGTCGAGCGTGGCGATGTCGCCGATGTGGAGCAGCGCCGCCTGAGTTTCAGGGATGTGGAGGCGCAGGACCACTTTGGAGGTGTCCATGACGACGAGCAGGGGCGTGCCGGCGGGGGCTATCTCTCCGGGGTAGACGGAGCGGAAGGTGATATAGCCATCGATCGGGCTGCGGATCTCGGTGTAGCGAAGCTGGGCCTGGGCGTTGATGTAGCGGCCGTGGGCGGATTCCATCTGGCCTTTGGCGGCCTGCATTTGCTGCTGCGCTCCGGAGGCTTTGAGGTTATTGAGGCGCTTCTGCGCGGTTCTGAAGGTATTTTTGGCGGCGGTGAGAGCAACGGCCGTGGCGTCGAGCTGCCTGCGGGGGATCGCGCCTTCGTTATAGAGCCGGGATTCGCTCCGGTAGAGACGCTGCTGCTCGGCGAGACTGCTCCGGGCATTGGCGAGGGCGGCCTGGGCGGCGAGAAGCTCTTCGGGAAGGGCGTTGATGGTGGTGGCTTCGTAGTTGGCGCGGGCCTGGTCCCAGGCTCCGCGAGCGGCGACGACGCTGCCCTGGAGATCCTGATTGGCGAGGACGGCGAGCAGCTCGCCACGGTGGACCTTTGAACCGAGATTGACGTAGAACTTCTCCACCGGCGCGGTGATTTTCGGCATGAGGGAGGCCTGATGGATGGGATAGAGAATGCCCTGGGCGTGGATGACGTTCGCTATGGGCAGCACCTTCGCGGTGACGGTCTGCACGGCGACCGCGGGGGCGGCATTCGAGCGAGCGGAACTGCCGGAGCAGGCGGTGAGCAGAGACAGGAAAACCGCAGGAATGGCGACGGACAAAACGGTCTGGAACCGAATGGCTTTCACAGTCTCCCCGTTAAGGTGGCCAGATTGGCCAGGGCGGTGGCATAGCGGGTTTTGGCGTTGTAGAGAGCGGTGCTCTCCGTATCCACGGCGCTTTCCGCGGTGACAACTTCGAGGGCCGTCGCAACTCCGGCGCGGTACTGGAGCAGGGTGAGCCTGCGGCTCTGGACGGCGTCGGCATACGCCTGCGAGCGGATGGTGAGATCCTTTTGCGCCACCTGGGCCTCGCGGTAGAACTGCTCAAAATCTCCAATGGCCTGGCGGCGGGCGTAGCTGAGGTCGATGCGGGCCTGATCGGAGAGAGCCCTGGCCTGTTTGACTTTGCTCCAGGTGGAACCCCAGGTGAAGATGGGCACGTTGAGCGAGCCGAGGGCGGAATAGCCGAGGTTCTGGATTTCCTTGCCGTCCGGCAGCACGCCATCGCTGGCGAACTGATTGGCATCGATGCCGTAGTAGTAGTCGAAGGACAGGGAGGGCAGGTAGCCGAGGCGAGCGGCGGTGAGATCCTTGTGGGCGGCCCTGCTGGACTGAACGGCGGCGTCGAGCGCGGGATTGGAGACGGCGGCTTCGGCGCGCGCCTGGGCGAAGGGCGGCAGGACGAGGACCTGGCTGGGGTCGTCGGCGAGGCGGAATTGCCGATTGACATTGCGGAAGATGAGCAGGGCGAGGGCGACGCGGGCCTGCTCGCGCATGAGCTCGGCATTATTGACGGCGGACTCGGTGTCGTCGGCCTGGATGCGG
>DAHVZZ010000354.1:0-4721 GCA_027323785.1 Acidobacterium sp.
ATGTCTCCCCGCATTGGCATACATCTTTCGACTACCGGCGGCGTGTTTCGCGCGGCCGAGCGCGCGCACGAGATTGGCGCGAACACCTTTCAGATTTTTTCTTCGAGCCCGCGGATGTGGCGGGCGCAGCGGCTGGATCCGGCGCACTGCGATGCGATGAAGCGGCTGCGGCGCGAGTACGACTGCGCTCCGCTGGTGATCCACACCAGCTACCTGGTGAACCTGTGCAGCCAGAACGACGAGGTGCTGGAGAAGTCGGTGGCGGCGTTTCGCGGCGAAGTGGAGCGGGCGCTGGCGCTGGGTGCGGAGTATCTGGTGCTGCATCCGGGATCGTGGCGCGGGCTGACGCGCGAAGAAGGCCTGGCGCGGGCAGCGGCTTCCATTGCGCGGGCGGTGGAGGGGGTTGCGCTGGACGAGTGCGATTTCCGCATTCTGATTGAGAACACGGCGGGCGCGGAGTTTTCGCTGGGCGGCAGCCTGGAGCAGGTGGCGGAGCTGATTGCGCGGCTGCGGACGGCGGTTCCGGTGGGCGCCTGCCTGGACACCTGCCACTGCCACGTGGCGGGCTACGACCTGGTGAGCGAGGCCGGCTACGAGGAGACGGTGCGGCTGATCGAGAGCACGGTGGGGCTGGAGACGGTGCGGGTGTGGCATATGAACGACGCCAAAGCGGCGCGGGGATCGAAGCTGGACCGGCACGAGCACATCGGTAAAGGCACGATGGGACTGGAGCCCTTCCGGCGGCTGCTGAACGATGCGCGGTTTGCCCACTGCGCGTTTATTGCGGAGACGCCGGTGGACGAGGAGGAGGACGACCGGCGGAATCTGGAGGCGCTGCGGGGATTAGTTGCGAAGAACGAAGAGGGTAGGCGCCAGATACAATCAAGGTGAACAGCCATGCCCACGAATCAGCATTCAGAACCGACAGAGAAGGCAGTTACAGGCGACTCCCAGGCGCAGGAAATGCGCTATAACCCGGCTGACATCGAAGCGCGGTGGCAGCAGCGCTGGGAGTCGCAGCCGGAGCTTTACGCCGCGGAGCCGGCCACCTCGGCGAGGCCGAAGTATTACGTGCTGGAGATGCTGCCGTATCCCTCGGGGCAGCTGCACATGGGGCACGTGCGGAACTACGCCATTGGCGATGCGCTGGCGCGTTACATGTGGATGCAGGGCTATAACGTGCTGCACCCGATGGGGTGGGATGCGTTCGGGTTGCCGGCAGAGAACGCCGCGCTCAAGAACAACACGCCGCCGCGGCAGTGGACGCTGAACAACATCGCCGCCATGAAGCGGCAGATGAACCGGCTGGGGCTGAGCTACGACTGGCGCAACGAGGTGACCACCTGCCTGCCGGAGTACTACCGGTGGAACCAGTGGTTCTTTCTGCGGATGTACGAGCGCGGGCTGGCCTATCGGAAGAAGAGCAAGGTGAACTGGTGTCCGCAGTGCGCCACGGTGCTGGCCAACGAGCAGGTGGTGAATGGATGCTGCTGGCGGCACGAGGAGCAGATTGTCGAACAGCGGGACCTGGAGCAGTGGTTTTTGCGCATCACGAACTACGCACAGGAGCTGCTGGACGATCTTTCGAAACTGGACGGATGGCCGGAAAAGGTCCGCACCATGCAGCGGAACTGGATCGGCCGCAGCGAAGGCGCGGAGATCGAGTTTGAGCTGGAAGACGCGGCTGCCGCGCCGGAGGATGAGGCGCGGACAAAGGGAACGAGCGTCCTGCCGGCGCGCGAGGACGTAAAGGGATCGGGGAAGAAGATCGTCGTCTTCACGACGCGCGTGGACACGATCTATGGCGCGACCAGCCTGCAGCTGGCTCCGGAGCATCCGCTGGTGAAGGAGATGGCGGCGGCGACTCCGTCGCTGGCCTCCGCGGTGGCCGGACTGCTGGAGCAGCAGCGCGCCGCGCGGGAAGCGGGCGATGTGGGCGGGATTGAGAAGCACGGCGTCTTTACGGGGCACTATGCGATCAATCCCTTCAACGGCGAACGGCTGCCGGTGTGGGTTGGCAATTACATCCTGCTGGATTACGGCACCGGCGCGATCATGTCGGTTCCGGCGCACGACGAGCGCGACTACGAGTTTGCGAAGAAGTACGGGCTGGAGATGCGGATTGTGGTGCTGCCGCGGCACGACGGCGAGGCAGCGGATAGTGGCGCGCGCGAGGCCATGCTGCCGTTTACAGAAGAGAACAGCCTGCTGATCAACTCGGGCGAGTTCAGTTCGATGGGGTGCGAGGAAGCGCAGCACAAGATGGCCGCGCATGCCGAGCAGCACGGATTCGGCAAAGCGAAGGTCGTCTTCCGGCTCAAGGACTGGGGCATCAGCCGGCAGCGGTACTGGGGCACGCCGATTCCGATGCTCTACTGCGAGACCTGCGGGATTGTGCCGGTGCCGGAGAGCGAACTTCCGGTGCTGCTGCCGGACAATATCGAGATCACGCAGCAGGGCGGATCGCCGCTGGGCCGCGTACCGGAGTTTGCGAACGCGGTATGCCCGAAGTGCGGCGGCAGGGCACGGCGGGAGACGGACACCATGGACACCTTCGTCGATTCGTCGTGGTACTTCTACCGCTATACCGATGCGCGGAACAGCGAGGCGCCATTTGCAACCGACACGGTAGCATACTGGTTCCCGATCGATCAGTACATCGGCGGCGTGGAACACGCGATTCTGCACCTGATCTATTCGCGCTTCTGGACGAAGGTCATGCGCGATCTGGGAGTGGTGCGGAACGACGAGCCGGTAGCGCGGCTGTTCACGCAGGGAATGGTGATCCGCAACGGCGCGAAGATGTCGAAGTCAAAGGGGAACGTGGTTTCGCCGGACGAGATGATCGCGCGCTACGGAGCCGACGCGACGAGGATGTATTCGCTGTTTGCCGCGCCGCCGGATCGCGATCTGGACTGGCAGGAAGACGGTGTGGCCGGTGTGAGCCGCTTCCTCGGACGTGTCTACCGTTTTGCGGCGAAGTATGGCGAGCGGGCGAAGGGCGCGGGCGCGGCGAGCGGGGAGCTGACAACCGAGTCGCAGGCACTGCTGCGCAAGCTGCACCAGACGATTCGGAAAATCACCGAAGATTTTGCCGGGCGGTGGCATTTCAATACCTGCATTGCCGCCATTATGGAGCTGGTGAACACGCTGACGGCGGCGGAGTCGCAGATCGCGGAGGGCAGGGTTCCGGATGCGGTGCTGGCGGATATTCTGCGCAGTCTGACACTGCTGCTGGCTCCGTTTGCACCTTTTCTGGCGTGCGAGATCTGGGAGCAGTTGGGCGAGACGAGCGGCCTGCTGCGCGCGCCGTGGCCGAAGTTCGACGAAGCGCTGGCGCGCGAGGATCAAATTGAGATCCCGGTACAGATCATGGGCAAACTGCGCGCGGTGGTTCGCGTGAGCGCGGACGCCGGTGAAGAAACAGTGCGCGACGCCGCGCTGAACGACGAGAAGGTGACGGCGGCGATTGCGGGCAGGGAGATTGTGCGCATCGTGCTGGTGCCGCGCAAGCTGGTGAATATTGTCGTGAAGCAGAGCGTGTGAATCCTTTGACGAGCCCGGTCCCTGCAGCGATGCCGCCGATACGCGGCCGCGGGCCCCGATTCTTTGCCGACATACTGGCGGAGTGCCGGCGGCGTCCTCTGTTGGCGGGCACGGAGCTGCTGTGGCGGCTGTGCTACGGTCTTTCGCTGGCGGCGCTGGTGGGGTGGCAGACATGGCGCATCTGGCAGCAGACGGGTGCGGCGGTGGAGGCGACCGGAGTGCTGCGGTGGTCGCTGATGCGGCCGATGCGGAGCGGACTGCACGCCGCGGCAGCATGGAAGATCCTGAGGCCGGAGGTTGTCCACACCGCGATGTGGCTGCTGCCGCTGGCCGTGGCCTGCTGGGCGGTGGCGGCGGGGATTGGACGGAACGCGGTGGCGCGGCGATGGGATGCGCGGCTGCCGTGGCGCCTGCGGTCGGCGATCCCGCTGCTGCTGCTGCGCGTGCTGGGCGTGTGCGGAATGTTCGCGCTGTGGTACGCGGCGGTGCGGTGGTCGGCGGCGGAGAGCCTGACGCCGGCGGCGGTGAATGCCGACGGAAACCCGGATCTGGCGCTGTACGGGCTGCTGGTGATCGCCTGTTCCCTGGGAATTCTGGCGACGTGGGCGCTGCTGAGCTGGATTCTCTCCCTGGCTCCGCTGCTGGCGGTGCTGGAGGGCCGCGGATTCGCCGGCAGCCTGGTGCGCGCGGTGCGCCTGGGGCGGCGCCTGACGGGACAGCTGGTGGGCGTCAACGTGACCGTGGGCATTGTGCGGGTGGCGCTGATGGGAATCGCCACCATCCTGTCGGCGATTCCGTCGGCGCTGGGAGCCCAGGGGCCGGAGTTGTACCTCTGGTGTGGATTGGTAACGCTGGCTTACATGGCGGCGGCGGCATTCTTCCAGACGGCGCGGGTGGCGGCGACGATCGAACTGTGGCGCGCCGCGAAGCAGTAAGGGGCGGGAAGCCGAGACGAAGGGCGTCCGGTTGGCGGTCCAGCTAAAATAAAGCAACCGTGACCATTCCCTCGATTGTCATCCTCGACTTTGGCTCGCAATATACGCAGCTGATTGCGCGCCGCATCCGCGAGCAGAATGTCTTTTCTGTGGTTCTGCCATGCACCGCGAAGATCGAACAGATCCGCGCACAGAATCCGGTCGGGATTGTGCTCTCGGGCGGCCCGTGCTCGGTGTACG
>DAHVZZ010000126.1:0-6098 GCA_027323785.1 Acidobacterium sp.
CCGCATCCGCCCGCCGCGCCCGTACCCCTGCTGGCGCCGCCACAGCTCGCGGTTCACAAACTCCGTATCGATGGGCACTCCCGCGGGCATCCCCGCGATCAGAGCCACAAGGCTCTCGCCGTGCGACTCGCCGGCTGTGGAAAAACGCAGCATTCCTGTTAACCGCCTTTATTTCGGATGATGATTCCTGCTAATTCGTCGCAAGCCAGGCATACTGCGCCTCGCTCAGCGGCACTACGGATAGCCGCCCCTGCTTCACCAGCGGCGACTGCGCAAAGATGCTCTGCGCCTTAATCTCTTTCAGCGTCCGCGGAGTGTTGACCCGCTTCACAAATTTCAGCCGCACCAGCGGAACCTTCGCGTCGCTCGCATCCACCGCCAGCACCTTCGCCAGCCCCGCCGACCGCCGCTCCGTGCCCGTGTGATAAATCACCGCCATCTCGCCGCGCTTCATCCCGGCCAGCAGCTTCACGGCCTGTGCGTTGGTCACGCCGTCCCACACCGTCTCGCCGTCCCGCGCCAGATCCTCGATCGAGTACGCATTCGGTTCAGTTTTCAGCAGGTAGGGCATTCTGGTCCTCGTCGCTCTCGCGTTCCCCGGCCGGCTGACTCGCCAGAAACGCCCCCGTATTCAGCAGCGGCCGATCCATCGATCGCACCCACTCCGTCATTTCCGTCGCGGACTTCCCGCTCGCTTCGTGCTTCGCGAACTCGCTCCGCAGCGTCTGCATCTTCGCGTCCAGGTCGTCCAGATAGTGCAGCAGAATCGCCTCCGGAATCATCGGCAGCTTCGGCGAGCCGAACTCCTGCTTCCCGTGGTGGCTCAGCACCAGATGCTCCACCAGCATCCGTTTCGCCCGCGGGAAATTCGGAATCTCCGCAATCTTCTCCTCGATCATCCCCAGGCCGATCGTGATGTGCCCCAGCAGCTGCCCTTCCAGCGTGTAGTCGAAGCTGGTGCCCCACTTCAGCTCCCGCAGCTTCCCGATGTCGTGCAGCAGCACGCCCGTCAGCAGCAGGTCGCGATTCACGTTCGTATAGTGCCTGGTCGCCAGATCGGACAGCCCCATCAGCGACAGCACGTGCTCCAGCAGCCCGCCGATCCACGCATGGTGCAGCACCTTCGCCGCCGGCGCCTCCCGCAAATCCTTCGCGATCTCCGGATCATCCAGAAACGCCTGCAGCAGAGCCTTCAGGTCCGGATCGCTGAAGCTCGCCACCCATCCCTCCAGCTCCGACCACATCTCCTCGATGTCTCGCTCCGTTTGCGGCACAAAATCTCCCAGTGCGTATTCGTCCTCGGCCGCCCGCCGAATCCGGTCCACGTTCACCTGCAGCTTCTCGTTGTAGCGGCACACCTGCCCCCGGACCTTCACCACGTCGCCGGAATCGAATTCCTCCGCGTCGTCGGCATCCCACACCCGCGCCTCGATCTGCCCCGTCGCATCGCTCAGGGTCAGCGCATAGTAGCGCGATCCGTCCTTCTTGATCCGCACCTGTTTCGCCGCCGCCACAAAGAACCCCGTCACCACCTGGTTCTCGCGGCCGGCCAGATCGGCAACTGTCATCTCTTTCATGTCACGTTCTCAGGACTGCGGTATTGGGGCCTGCGCCTTCAGTTCGTGCCCGACCCGGAAGCGCTCGTCGTTTGCTGCTCCTGCTGCTGGTCCTTCTTTTCCAGTTCCTTCTTCGCCCGCTTCGCTCTTTCCTTCTTCGCCCACTTCCGGCCCTGGTTGGAGAACCGGCGCTTCGGTCCCTTGCGCGCGGAATTCACCTTCTTCACGTCGCTGGTATTCCCGTTCAGCCCCAGCGCCCGATCTTCGCGTGCCTCTTTCGCCTTTTCCTTCGCCGAAAGCTTCGGAGCCACGAAGTTGTGATGCTTTTCCGCCTCCGCCTCCGCCCGCCGCTTCTTCCTCCCGACCTTCAGCTCATCGGTCAGCCGCCACTTGCGCGGGTGGCTCGGCGTCGAAGCCTGCTCCGCCTTCGTCCCGGCGCCCGGCGCCAGTCCCGCCTGGTTCTCCGACTCCTGCGGCGCATTGTTCGGCCCCGCACCCGCATTCACCATCGTCGTCGGACCCGGAGGCAGCGCCTCCCGCGGAGCCTGTCCAAAGCGGATCTTCTCCTTCTTGCCCGGCCTCTGCGAACGGTTTCTCGCCACTTCCCGCTCGTTCACCTTCTTCCGCCGGTGCCGCGTCCTGCCCTGGAACCGCACCCGCTCCCGGTGCCCCTTCTTCTTCTTGTGCTTCGACGGCGGCACATACGCACTCTGGATGAACTTCATCTCATTCGGCGTCGCGCCCGAATCCACATAGCCCGGCCGGATGTCGATGTACGCCTGGGTGCGCAGCTTCGTCAGGTACTCACGCACCACCGGCCCCATCTTCGCCATCCCTATGTCTTCCTGAATCTGGTTCTGCACCTCATCCAGCGGCGCCAGCCCCGCATTCTGGTGCTTCGTCACTTCCAGAATCAGCCAGCCCTGCTTCGTAAGAATCGGCTGCGTCACCCCGCCCGGCTTCAGGCTGAACGTCGCGTCTTCCATCACCTTCGGCAGCTGCCCGCGGCTGTACTGCCCCAGCACCCCGCCCTGCTGCGCCGTCGGCCCGCCGGAATCCGTCTTGGCCAGCGTGGCGAAATCCGTGCCATTCCGCAGCTGCGTCTCAATCTCGTCCGCCTTCGCTTTGGCCTTCGCCACCTGCGCCGCGTTGTCCGGATTTGCCGTCGGGATCAGAATCTCGCTCAGCGACACCGCCTCCGGCCGCTCGAACTCCGACTTGTGCTGGTCGTAGTACGCCTGTATCTCCGAGGGCGCGATATTGATATGCGCTCCCACTTCCTGGCTCAGCACCGCCTCCCGGATGATCCCGTCCCGGATATGCTGCTTGAAGTCCTCCCACGCAATTCCCTCGGACTCCACATCCTTCTGCAGCGCCTCCATGCTCGCCAGATGGTATTGCTTCCGGATCTCATCCAGCCGCTCGATCAGCCGCGTCCCTCCCGTGATCCCCAGCTGCTTGCCCTTCGACAGCAGCAGCTGATTGTCGATCAGATCCCGCAGCAGATTCTTCTGCTTCTCGTAGACACGCTGCTCCGTCCAGCTCCGCTGCTGCGCCTCCTCCTGCAACTGTTTCTCGGCACGCTTGTAATCCGTCAGACTGATAACCCGGTCATTCACCCGCGCCACAATCTCTTCCACCACCTTCCCGGTATAGGGAGAGCTTTGCGTGTCGAAATCCGACTTCATATTCTGCGCGAAAGCGGGTACCACTGCGATCGCCAGGCTGGCGGCCAGCATGGCAGGAAAAGGAGGAACACGAAGTTTCATAGTGATGAACGTCTCAGGGCGCTGCCTCGACAATTGAGCGGAAGGCCGTCGTTCCGGCGTTCGCACTGGGCACAATAATCTCGGTCGTGGCGCTTACGCCATTGTACAGCGCGAGGCCTGCCCCTCGCCGTTTGGCTGCTCCCATATGCCCCGGCAGATCATCGCTATACGCCCAATCGCACCGTTTTTTGCCGGTTCACAAAATATTTCCCGCCCCCCCCCGCTGCCCTGCCGCGCCCCTCAGCTCGTCTCCCGCGCCATCGGCATCGCCCGGTGCCGCTTCCCCGTCGCCGCGAAAATCGCATTCCCCACCGCCGGCGATATCGCCACAATCCCAATCTCCCCCGCTCCCGCCGACGGAATATCCTTCCGGTCCAGCAGCACCACCTCCATCTTCGGCATATCCCGAAAATGCGGCACCCGGTACTGCCCGTAATCCGGATTCAGAATCTTCCCCTTCGCAAATTGCACCTGCTCCCACAGCGCTCCGCCGATCCCCTGCATCAGCGCGCCCGCCACCTGGTTCTCCAGCCCCTCCGGATTCACAATCGCCCCCGACTCCCACGCCTGCACCACCCGCCGGACCTGCACCTTTCCCTCCCCATCGATCTCCACCTCCGCGCACGCCGCCACGTACCCGCCCTTCTCCGTTCCGCCCGCAATCCCGAAGCCGCGCTCCCGCGTCGACTTCGCCTTGCCCCATCCGAATTTCTCCGCCGCCGCCGTATACACCGCCCGCAGCCGCTCGTCCTTCAGGTTCTTCATCCGGAACTCCAGCGGATCCATCCCCAGCGCATGCGCCAGCTCATCCATCGCCGTCTCGCGCGCAAAATGATTCGCCGTCGCCGCCAGCGCCCGGTACGATCCCTGCCGCAGCGGCGGATTCTCCGTCTCAAAAAACTCCGTCACCGCCGGGCTTACCTCATAAGGAGTCCTCAGCCCCGACGGCCCCGAGTTATAGTTGTGGTGCTCCCACGCCAGCAGCCTCCCGTCCTTCCCCGCCGCCGCGCGGATCGTCATCACCCCCGCCGGCCGGAAGTACGCCCACGTGAACTCCTCCTCGCGCGTCCACACCAGCTTCACCGGCCTGCCCGCCGCCTTCGCCAGCCGCGCCGCCTCCACCGCGCATTCGCCCGTGTGCTTGCCGCCGTAGGCACTGCCCATGTCCGGCATCAGCACCCGAACCTGTGAATGCGGCAGCCGGAACGCCTCCGCCAGCTGGTCCCGCACCCCAAACGGACGCTGCGTCCCCGTCCACACCGTCAGCTTGCCCTTCTCCCACTCCGCCACCGCCGCCCGCGGCTCCAGCGGAGCATGCGCGATGTACTCCACCGTGTATTCCTGCTCCACCCTGGCGTGCGCTCCGGCCAGCGCCCGGGTCACTTCCGCCGATTCCGGATTCTCCCGCTTCTGCGCATGATCCTTCAGATACGCAAACAGTTCCGCGTTATCGATCTGCGGCGGCACCTTCCACTTCGCCTTCATCGTCAGCAGAGCCTTCTCCGCCGTCCACTCCTCCGGCGCCACCACCCCCACAAAATCCCCGTCGTGAACCACCTGCACACCCGGCATCTTCTCCGCCGCAGTCGCGTCCAGGCTCACCAGCGTTCCGTGAAATCCCGAAGGCCGCAGAATCTTCCCGAACATCATCCCCGGCCGCGCCGTGTCCGACGGATACTTGTGCCTCCCCGTCACAAAATCTCGCCCTTCCACCTTCCGCACCGGAGTTCCGTCAATCGTCCACGCCGTCGCCGGCCGCAGCGCCACCTCGCCCGTCACCGTCCGCGTCAGCTTTTCGCCCCGCGTGATCGCCCCGTAGCCCAGCGTTTTGCCCGTCTTCGGATCCCGAACCTCGCCATCCTCGGCCACCAGGCCCGCCGCGTCGGTCTTCCAGCGCTTCGCCGCCGTCTCCACCAGCATCTCCCGCGCCGCCGCCGCCATCTTCCGCAAAATCGGAGCCATCGTCGGCGTCGTCAGGCTCCCAAACGTCCCCATATCCCACGGCACCAGATCCGTATCGCCCATCGTCATGGAGATGGTATGCACCCCCACCCGCAGCTCCTCCGCCACACCCTGCGCCAGCGACGTGCGAATGTTCTGCCCCACCTCCACCTTCCCCGTGAACACCGTCACTTTTCCGTCCGCCGCAATAAACAGCCACGCGCTGATCTGCTCCGGCTGCCGATGTCCACCCCAGTGCCCGCCGCTCTCCTGCGCAACCGCAGCCGCCGGCGCTCCGCTCGCGCACACCAGCAGCCCCCCGCCGCACAGCTTCAGAAAATCCCGCCGCCCCAGCGCAAACGCCCGCACCTGCTTCCCCACCTCGTGCAGAGCCGCCTCGGCCGCCACCTCATCCGTCAGCCCGCGAACGGATCCATCAGGCATGGGTCCTGACGCCTTAAGCATTCGCATAGTCCGATCCTTTCAGGGCTCTCTGCTTCGCCGCCTGCTGTATCGCCGCCACAATCCGCGGATACGTCCCGCACCGGCAGATATTCCCGTCCATCGCTTCCAGAATCTGCGCCTCCGTCGGCGCTTCATGCTCCTCCAGCAGGCTCGTCGTCGCCAGAATCATTCCCGACGTGCAGAACGCGCACTGGAACGCCTCGACGTCGAGGAACGCCTGCTGCACCGGGCTTAGCTGCCCATGCTGCTCCAGTCCTTCAATGGTCGTGATCTCCGACCCGCTCACCGCCGAAGCCAGCGCCAGGCACGCCCGCGCCGGTTTGCCGTCCAGCAAAATCGTGCAGGCGCCGCACTCGCCCTCGCCGCA
>DAHVZZ010000150.1:0-4289 GCA_027323785.1 Acidobacterium sp.
GCAGGCGGTGTTTGTGGATACGCCGGGGATTCACAAAGGTCCGTCGCAGCTGGACCGCGCCATGCTGCAGGAGATATCGCAGGCGCTGGAGACACGGGACGTGGTGCTGCTGGTGGTGGATGCCGTGCGCCGGCAGCCGCACGACGAGGAAGCTCCGCTGAAGCTGGACCGCGCCAGCGAAGAGGCGATGGCGTTCGAGATGATCCGGCGGCTGGACTGCCCGGTGTTTCTGGTCATCACCAAGATCGATCTGGTGCCGAAAGACCGGCTGCTGCCGCTGATCGATGGACTGAGCAAGCTGTATCCGTTCAAAGAGGTGATTCCCGTCTCGGCGAAGAAGGGCGACGGGATCAAAGTCCTGCTGCACAAGATTGCCGAGTATCTGCCGGAGGGGGACCGGTGGTTTCCGAAGGATCAGTTCACCGATCAGCCGGAGCGGTTTCTGGTGGCGGAGCTGATCCGGGAACGCATCTTGATGGAGACGGGCGAAGAGGTTCCCTATGCTTCGGCGGTGGTGATCGAACGCTTTGAGGAGCCGGACCCGGAGGATACGCCGCGCGGGGGAAAGCTGCCGCTGACGCGCATCTCCGCGGCGATCTACTGCGAGCGGCAGGGGCAGAAGGCGATTCTGATCGGCAAGGGCGGCAGCAAGCTGCGCGAGATCGGCACGGCGGCGAGAAAAGAGATCGAGGGACTGCTGGGGACGCGGGTATTCCTGGAGCTGCGGGTGCTGGTGCGGGAACGCTGGCGGGAGTCGCGGGTGTTTGTCGAGTCGCTGGACTGGCGGCGGCAACTGGAAGCGATGAACGAGAAGACGCCGGGGCTGGACGAGGAGTAAGCCGGGCGGCTAATCCGCGCCGCGTGTCATGCGCCGGCGGAGGGCCTCCACCTGCTCATGCAGGGCGAGAGCGGCGGTTTTGCGGTCCACATATTTCAGCTGCGCGGGATAGAACTCCACTTCGGCGTGGATGCCGGCGCGGCCGAGCGTCCGCAGCAGGTGCGGAGCGAACCGGACATCGCCGTAGTAGCAGAGGTCGCGCTCCTGGCCGCCGGGAAGACGCCAGGCGATGGCCGCGGGGGTGATGGCGGCCTGCAGATCAATGGCCGGCTCGAGCAGCGCGGAATGGAAACGCAGCAGTGCGACGCCGTCGGTGCTGGTGCCTTCCGGAAAGAGCACGACCAGCACACCGGCCCGCAGGGCATCGGCGATTTCGCGCGCGGCCGCGTCGGTGCTGGCGCGGCGCTGGCGGTCGATGAAGACGGTTCCGGCACAGCGGGCGCAGAAGCCAAAGATCGGCCAGCCGCGCACTTCGCTCTTGGCGACGAAGACGCAGGGCATGACGGCCGCATAAGCGAGGACGTCAAGATAGCTCAGGTGATTGGAGACGACGAGGCCGCCCGAGGGCACCGTACCGCGGCGCTCCACGGTGACGCCCATGCGGCGGAGGATGGCGGAGCAGGAGCGATGCAGCCACTGAGCGCGGTCGGGGAGTCCCAATTCCCTGCCGCGGCGCAGGCGCAGCAAGGCGTAACGCGCGGCCACCGCGGTGAGCCCGGCCAGAAGGATCAGGAGATGGAGACTGGCTCGGAACAGGTCAGCGACTCGGACTCTTCGGGGAGGAAACGGTTCCTTGCTGCCGGCGAAAGCTGCGCCAGGTCGAGAAGGGTGAGGAAGTCGATCGTTCCGAATTCGCGGTCCCATGCCGGCACGCCACAGATTCTGGCTCCCACTGCAATATACGTCTTCAGCAGCTTCGGTAACTGAACTTCGCCGGTCCGGGCGGGATCCTCGTCTGGCAGCGCATAAGCAGGTGTGGGCCGGCTGCGCAGCGATTCCGCGACCTGCACCGGCTGCAACTGCCGGTGCAGCGACCAGCCTTGCTGGGGATCGCGCGAGTTGAGCGAGGAGCAGCCGATAAGATAGCGCAGCCGGTAATGGCGGGCGTATTGGGCGATGCCGCGCCACAGCAGGGTAAGAACCTCGCTGGTGCGATGTTCGCGGTCAATGGAGGCGCGGCCCAGTTCCAGCACTTCGAAGCGGATGCGCTCGTAGGGAGAGAAGTCGAACTCGCGCTCGCTGTAATAGCCAAGGTTGCGGGCGGCGGTAGCTCCGGACTGCATGCGGTAGGTTCCCACCACCTGCCGGGAGGAGCGGTCTTCAACGATGAGGTGATCGCAGAAGAGGTCGAAGTAGTCCTGATCCAGACCGGTGCGGTAAGAAGATGCAAGGCCTTCGCCCAGTTCGATATTGAAGACTTTGAAGCGCAGGCGGCAGGCGGCTTCGCGCTCGGCCAGGCTGCAGGCAAGGCGAAGGTTGTACCTGCCGGTGGAAATGAACAGGCCGGGCGGGGCGGATTCCATGGCCGCGCTCGCGCGAGGGCCGGCCGCGGCACCCGGCAACAGGCGCGGCGCGGCGGAAACAACCGAGACTTCCACGGTTTTAGCGGTGAACACGCCACGATGATGGGGCGGAAACGAAGAAAGAACGCTTACAGGAAGGAGAAAAACAGGCAAATTCCGAGTTACGGCAGCCGTTCCTCAGTAACCGGAGAGGGTACCCCGAAAGTGGGGGGTGGCAGAAATGTTTTGTAACAAGTCACCGCAGTTTGTTATGTTAAGGGGGTTGTATTTTCCCTGGATGAGTCTTTGAATACAAAACTAAGAGAGAAAACAATGACACGCGAAGAACTAGTTGCAGCAGTCGATGAGGAAATCAGCCGGCTGGAGAAAGTTCGGGCCTTACTGCAGAACACAGGCGGATCCCGCCTTGCGGCTCCATCGTTTGGCAACCGTCCCCGGAAGCAGCGCGTCCTGAGCGCCGACGCCCGCGCTCGCATCGCAGCCGCGCAGAAGCGCCGCTGGGCTAAACAGAAAGCAGCCCAGGCCGCCGCAACCAAGAAGTAGGCAACCAGGCACTTTCACGGAATCGATCGAACCTGGTTTGGAGATGCATTCTTCGGATTGGGCCAGGATTGGTGTATTCGGGGAGCTTTCTTCCGCTTCTGAGCGGCTGGCTCGACTCCGGCGAAGTGTCCTGCAACAGATTGACAACGCTGCCTATAACCGGGCCGCAGAGGAGCCGGTGAGCCTTTCTCAACCCTTGAGATAGGCATCCGTTCCCGCGATCCAGTCGGCGCGCGGCGGCGCGAATACGTCGAGATCGAGAGTATCTTCCAGCGCCACCGCCGCGTGAGGCATGTTGGCTGGGATAACCAGCAGTTCGCCGGCGCGCACCGTCAGAACCTGGCCGTCTCCCAGAGTGAACTGGAGAGCGCCTTCCAGAACATAAGTAATCTGCTCGTTGTGATGGCTGTGCCGGGGAACGACAGCTCCGCGTCGGAGCACGATTCTGGCCAGCATGGCTTCGTTTCCATGCACAAACTGGCGGTCGATGTGGGGATTCAGGGTTTCGACGGGCATGGTGTTGAAGCTGACGTGGCGTGGATAGGTAGGTTCAGCCAAGGATTTCCTCCGGATTACAAGGGGGTTACGCTGCCTGAAGAAGCTTCTGCACTATCATAGGTCGCATGGAAACCGGACTGAAGGGCCGTGTCGCTATTGTGGCCGGAGCGAGCCAGGGAATCGGGCGCGCGATTGCTGAAGCGCTGGCAGCGGAAGGCGCGCATCTGGCGTTGTGCGCGAGACGCCAGCATGTTCTGGACGCGGTGGCGGCGGAGGCACGCCAGCGCCACGGGATACAGACGCTGACGCAGGCTGTGGATGTGGCGGACGATGCGGCGGTGCGAGCGTTTGTGGAGGCGGCGCATGGGCGCTTCGGGCGGATCGACGTGTGCGTGCCGAACGCGGGCGGCCCGCCGGCAAAGCCATTTCTGGAGACCACCATGGAGGACTGGGAGCGGGCGTGGCTGCTGAATCTGCGCAGCGCGATCAGCTTCTCCCAGGCGGTTCTGCCGCATATGCGGGAGGGTAAGTGGGGGCGGATCGTCACTCTGACCTCCTACACGGTGAAACAGCCGGTGCCGGAGCTGGTGCTGTCGAACACCATCCGCGCGGGGGTGATGGGGCTGGTGCGGTCGCTGGCGGGCCAGTTTGGCCGCGACGGCATTACGGTGAACAACGTGGGGCCGGGCTTTACCGCGACCAGCCGGGCGCGCAACCTGCTGGAGCAGCGCGCGAAGAACCGCAATGTGCTGCTGGCGGAGGTGCAGCACGAAGTGGAGCGCGAGATCCCCATCGGGCGCATGGCGACGCCGGAAGAGGTGGCGGCGACGGTGGTATGGCTGGCGTCGGAGTCGTCGGCCAGCGTTACCGGCCAGACCATCCTGGTG
>DAHVZZ010000358.1:0-2435 GCA_027323785.1 Acidobacterium sp.
CAGATTACAGGAAGCAGCGGTCGAGACTGATACATTTGGATCAATCGGATGGCCGCCTGAGATGCAGCGATTTCCGGCGCACTCTGAGACCGGGATATATGCGAATTGTTTTTTCGACCTATGGCACGTTTGGCGATGTGAATCCGCTGATTGCCCTGGCGCTGGAGCTGAAGCGGCGTGGGCACCGGCCGGTACTGGCGGTGCCGGAGATGTTCCGGGGGAAGATTGAGCCGCTGGGCATTGGGTTCGCGCGGGTGCGTCCGGATCAGGATCCGACAGACACTCGTCTGATCGCGATGATCTACGACATCAAGCATGGGACGGAGACGGGGCTGCGGGAGTTTCTGTTTCCATCGCTGCGGAAGAGCTACGAGGATTTGACGGCGGCGGTGGAGGCGGAGGGAGGCGCGGACCTGCTGGTGACGGGCGAGCTGGCGTATGCGGGTCCCATTGTGGCGGAGAAGACGGGGATTCCGTGGGCGAGCTATGTGCTGGCTCCGTTCTCGTATTTTTCGGGATACGATCCGCCGGTGCTGCCCCCGTATCCGATGCTGGCGCAGATGCAGGCGGCGGTTCCGCCGCTGGGGCACGTGGTGGCGCGGTTTGCGCGATTCGTGACGCGGAAGTGGCCGGAGCCGGTGTACGCGCTGCGGCGGGAACTGGGATTGCCGAAGGGGGAGGATCCGATTTTCGACGCGAAGCACTCGGAGAGGCTGGCGCTGGCGCTGTTTTCGTCTGTGATGGGAGAGCCGCAGCCGGACTGGCCGCGGTCGGCGAAGGTGACGGGGTTTTCCTTCTACGATGGGGCCGGAGATGAGGGAGATTTGCCGGCGGAACTGGCGGCGTTTCTAGATGCCGGGCCGGCTCCACTGGTGTTTACGCTGGGCTCGGCGGCGGTGATGCATGCGGGTGATTTCTACGAGCAGAGCGCGCGGGCCGCGGAGATGCTGGGGCAGCGGGCGGTGCTGCTGATTGGGACTGACGATCGCAATTTGCCACGGCACAAACTGCCGGAGACGATTTGCGTGGCGCGATACGCGCCTTACTCGAAGATATTTTCGCGGGCGTCGGTGGTGGTTCATCAGGGCGGGATTGGGACGACGGCGCAGGCGCTGCGCGCGGGGCGGCCGATGCTGGTGATGCCCTACAGCCACGATCAGCCGGACAATGCGCGGCGAGTGCGGCGGCTGGGCGTGGCCGAGGTTCTGAGCCGGCAGAAGTATGGCGCGGGTGCGGCGGCGCGGCTGATTGAACGGCTGCTGGCGGATGGTGGCTATGCCGAGCGGGCGGCGTTCGCGGCGGCCAGGGTGAATGCGGAGAATGGAACGGTGACGGCCTGCGATGCGCTGGAGTCGGTGATGGCGCGGGGCTAATTTGCGGATTTGCGGGCGGCCCAGGTGGAGGCCTGGACGGTGGTTCCGTTGAGGTAGAAGGTGGCCATGCCGAGGGTGTCCGTGCGCCAGGTGCGGACGTGAGCGGTCTGGAGCTCGTTGAGGACGCTCCAGCGGGGATGGCCGTAGAAATTTCTGTGTCCTACGGAAATGGCGGCATACGAGGGGGAGACGGCGGCGAGGAAGGCAGGGGTGGTGGAGGTATTGCTGCCGTGGTGGCCGACTTTGAGGAAATCGGAGTGGAGATCGCCCCGCGCTTCCATGCGCTTTTCGCTGGCGGCTTCCGCGTCTCCTTCGAGGAGCGCGGTGGTGTGGCCGTAGCGCATTTGTAACACCAGCGAGTCATTATTTTGCGGCCAGGCGGCGGGGCGGTAGTCAGGCTCCGGCGCGAGGACACGCACGCGGACGAGGCCGAAGGGGAAGACGTCGCCGGCTGTGTGTTTGACGATGCGGGTATGGACGGCGGCGGCTTCGGCGAGCACGGCGTCGTAGAGGCGGGAGTGGGGATTGATGCCGACCCAGAGGACGCGGGGGTGGAAATTGGCCAGAACGGCCAGCATGCCGGTGATGTGGTCGGCGTGGGCGTGGGTGATGGCGACGGCGTCGAGGCGGCGGATGCCGAGCGACCAGAGCACGGGTGAGACGACGTCTTCGCCGATGTCGAAATTGGAGGAGGACTGGGCGGGATTGTTGCCGCTGAGGCCGCCGGGGCCGACGATGCCGCCGGCGTCGATGAGCAGGGTTTTGCCCTGGGGAGTGATGACGAGGATGGAATCACCCTGGCCGACGTCGATGGTGGAGATTTGAAGCGCGCCGGCGCAGTGAATGATGGGGCGCGGCCAGATGGTGATGGCGGAGGCGAGCGCGAGGGTGGCGAAGGCGAGTGGCAGTCCCCAGCGGCGGATGCGGATGAGCAGGAGAGAGGCGAGGATGAGCGCGATGGCTGCCGCGATGGCCGGGGCAGAGGGGCCGGGGATTCGGATGTCCCCGAGCCTGGTTGCTCCGAAGATGTGGATGAGGGCGCTGACGCCGTGCAGCAGCAAG
>DAHVZZ010000155.1:0-5777 GCA_027323785.1 Acidobacterium sp.
GCCGCAGATCTTTCGATTTGGCGATCCGGCGCTGGACGTCGAACTTCCACCGGAAACCCGCTCACAGCTCGACGACCTGCTCAAGTCACTACCCCATGATGTCTTCACCGCCGATGACAGCCTGGGGTGGGTCTACCAGTACTGGCAGGCGGACAAGAAAATGGAAGTCGATGCCGCTCTTCGTTCCGGCGGCAAGGCAGGCGCGGACGAACTGCCGGCAAAGACGCAACTTTTCACCGAGGATTACATGGTCTGGTTCCTGCTCCACAACACGCTGGGCGCGTGGTGGGCAGGCAAGGTGCTGTCCGCCCGCTCCGAGCTGGCAGCGAACGCGGCGACGGAGGCGGATCTGCGCGCCGCCTGTGCGGTCGGCGAGATCGAGTGGACTTACCTGCGGTTCGTCCGCGAAGAAGGTAAGCCCTGGCGCCCTGCGGCCGCTATCTTCGACGGTTGGCCGAAGGCTGCGAAGGACATCACCCTAATCGACCCCTGCATGGGCAGCGGCCACTTTCTTGTGTTCGCGCTGCCCATCCTCGCCGCCCTACGCGCACAAGAAGAAGGCTTGCGACCGGACGCTGCCATAGAGGCCGTGCTGCGCGACAACCTTTACGGATTGGAGCTCGATCCGCGCTGCACCCAGATCGCCGCCTTCAATCTCGGGCTCGCCGCGTGGAAGCGCGTGGGCTACCGCAATCTGCCGGCGCTGCATTTGGCCTGTTCCGGCCTGTCGCTGGGCGTATCCAGGGAAGAATGGCTGAACCTTGCCGAGCGTGTGGCGATGGAACTCCCCGTGGCGGCGCCGGACGCCGACCTCCTCGGCATTAAGCAGGAAAACCTGTTCTCCGATGCCACGCGGCGCGGCTTCGAGCGGCTGTACGAACTGTTCGCCAGGGCGCCGGTGCTGGGCAGCCTGATCCAGCCGCGGGCGGAGGGAGATCTCATCGAAGCGGGCTTCGCCGAGCTGGAACCGCTGCTCGCCAAGGTGCTGGCCAGGTCCGACAACGCGGAACTGTCGGAGATGGCCGTGGCGGCGCAGGGGCTCGCCAAGGCGGCACAGATTCTTGCACAACGGTTCACGCTGGTCGCTACTAACGTGCCATACCTCGGGCGCGGAAAACAGGAGGATGTACTCAAGGAGTACTGCGGACACATTCATCCCGCGGCAAAGGCCGATCTCGCTACGTGCTTCGTCGAGCGCTGTCTAGCGTTCTGCGAGGAAAGCGGAAGCGCAGCGCTGGTGACGCCTCAGAACTGGCTGTTTCTCGGTACCTATAAGCATCTGCGTAAGCGATTTCTCGAGGAGATTCAGTGGAATAACGTGGCAAGGCTGGGGCCACGGGCTTTCGAGACGATCACGGGAGAGGTGGTTAATGTTGCGCTACTCGCGCTGACGAAGCGGAAGGTGAGAGAAGGGGGGGCGTTTGCGGGGACGGATGTGAGCGCCTGCAATGCGCCGGCCAGCAAGGCGATGGCGTTGCGCGAAAGGCCGCCAGTCACCACAAAGCAATCGACACAGCTTTCAAATCCAGACTTCCGTATCACGCTTTCAGAACACAATCATGCCGAACTACTCTCATCGGTCTGCAACGCGTTTCAAGGATTGTGCACGAGCGATGATGCCCAATTTGTCTACGTCTTCTGGGAAATGCCATCCATTTCGAATGATTGGCGTTGGCTCCAATCTGCTGGGTCAAAGACTGGCTTCGTCGGCGGCTGCTCCTACTTGTTACATTGGGAGGATGGTTCTGGCCGGTACTATCGCCACGCTCAGGCGTTAAAAGCGGAGGGGCGTCTCGGTGGATGGAAGTCGGGTGGAGAAGCCTGGGGCAAACGGGGGGTCGCAATCAATGTTACCAGAAATCTCTTCTGCAATTATTATCTCGGCGAGCTATTCGACAACACAATCGCAGCTGTGATTCCGAGCAAAAAACGAGAAGATCTTGCGGCCATCTATGCATGTGTTAGCTCTCCAGAATACATCGAATTGCTGAGAAAATCTGATTCGTCATTGAGTGTCACTGAGCATACGCTACTCAAGGTTCCATTTGAGATTTCAAAGTGGCGGCAGCTTGCTACTGAGAGGCATGTTGCTGGTTTGCCAGCGCCGTACTCAGGCGATCCAACGCAGTGGATTTTCAACGGCCACCCGAAGGGTTCTGAATCACCGCTGCACGTCGCCGTCGCTCGTCTCGTCGGCTACTGCTGGCCCCGCCAGACCGGCTCCAGCTTTCCAGATTGTCCAGCGCTCGGTGCTGATGGCCTGGAGTCGCATGCGGACGAAGACGGCATCGTTCCGTTGACTGCCCTCAAGGGCGAACCCGGCGCCACCGAGCGCCTTGTCGCCCTGCTCCAGGATGCCTACGGCAGCGAATGGTCCGCCGCGAAGCTGGTCAACATGCTCGCTGAGGTGGGAGCGGCGGAATCCACGCTGGACGACTGGTTGCTCGACAAGTTCTTCGAGCAGCACTGCGCGCTGTTCCATCAGCGCCCCTTCGTCTGGCATATCTGGGACGGCCGTCGCGACGGTTTCAACGTGCTGGTCGAGTACCACAGACTCGCCGCCGGCAACGGCGAAGGCAGGCGCCTGCTGGAAAAGCTCACCCACACCTATCTCGGCGATTGGATCGATGTGCAACGCCGTGATAGCGCTGCTGAGGTAGAAGGCGCCGACGCGCGTCTCGCTGCGGCAGCACATTTGAAAAGCGAGCTGGAAAAGATCCTGGTCGGTGAGCCGCCCTATGACCTATTTGTGCGCTGGAAACCACTCAGCGAGCAGGCCATCGGCTGGGAGCCCGACATCAATGACGGCGTTCGCCTGAACATCCGCCCTTTCATGACCGCACGCCCCTTTGGCGCCCGCGCGAGGAATGCCTGCATCTTGCGCACGCCGCCCCGCATCAAGTGGGATAAAGATCGCGGCAAGGAGCCGGAGCGCTCCAAAGAGGACTTCCCCTGGTTCTGGGGCTGGGACGAAGTCACACAGGACTTCGCCGGCGGTAACAGCTTCGACGGTAACCGCTGGAACAAGCTGCACTACACCAATAAAGTCAGGCGCGCGGCCCGCGAAGCGCGCTCGAGGAGCGCCCGATGACCGCGCCCGCGTCCCGCAACTGGCCCTATCCCGGATCGGGCTGGTGGAAGTTCGACTTTCATACGCACACGCCTGCGTCGACAGATTTCGGTAAAGGCCCGGATCAGGCAAAGCTCCGGCAGATGTCGCCGAAAGACTGGCTGCTCGGCTACATGCGTGCGGAAATTGATTGCGTGGCCGTGACGGACCACAACAGCGGCGAGTGGATCGAACCGCTGAAACAGGCGCTTGCCGAGCTGGAGGCGGAGAATCATCCGCAGTTCCGCAAGCTGTATCTGTTCCCCGGGGTCGAGCTCACGGCGAACGGCGGAGTTCATGTGCTCGCGATTTTCGATCCAAGCTGCACTGGAACGGATATCGCGAAGCTGCTCGGTGCGGTCAAGTACAACGGGGCGGCGGGAGAAAGCTCCGTAGCCGCAAACTGCTCCACCATTGAGGTCGTTGAGGCCATCGCAAACGCGAAAGGTATTCCGATCCTGGCGCACGCCGACTGGCATTCGGGTGCATTTAAGGAACTTTCGGGCAATACGTTGGTGCCACTGCTGGACTGTCCCACCCTGTTTGCCATCGAGATCAGCGATCCGGCTGCACCGAAACCGGTTTGCTACCAAGACCGAAAGCTCGCGTGGGCGGAAGTGCTCGGCTCGGACTCGCACCATCCCGACGGATCGCCAGGTGGACGCTTTCCAGGCTCGCACTTCACCTGGGTGAAGATGGAACGGCCATGCCGTGAGGGTCTCTATTACGCGTTGCTGGACGGAAACGGCATTTCGATCCGCCGCTCGGACGATACCACCCCTTTTCAGCCATTCGGCACACCGGAGCATTTCATCGAGTCGATCGAAGTATCGGACGCGCGCTTCATGGGACGGAAAGCACCCGAGGTATTCCGATTCAGCCCCTGGTTCAACGCGCTCATCGGAGGACGTGGGACGGGCAAGTCCACAGTGATCCATCTGATTCGCAAAGTTTATCGCCGCGAAGCGGAGTTGAAGGCGCTGAGCGAACTGGATGTCGCAGCCCGAACGTTTGCGGAGTTCGATCGCACTCCAAAATCGCGGGAGGACAGCGGCGGCTGGAACCAGGACGGCAAGTCCACCAAGATCAAGCTCACATTGAAGCGGGATGGCGTGCGCTATCGCCTAACCTGGGGGCAGATTGATCGTGGTGTGAACGTCGAGGAGGAAACGCGGGACGGGTGGAAGGCGTCTGCCAGTCAGGCGATTACCACAGAGCGTTTTCCGCTGCGCCTGTTCAGCCAGGGACAGATTTCCAGCTTGGCCAGCGAGCGCAGCCAGTCCCTGCTGGGCCTGATCGATCAGGCCGTAGGGGCTGCGTCATTCAGGGTTGCCATCGAAGAAGAGCAGCGCCGATACCTGGCCCTGCGTGCAAATCAGCGTGATCTGGCGGGGAAGCTCGCCACTCGTGGTGCGCTGGTCGTACAGCTCGAAGATGTACGGCGCAAGCTGGAGCGGTTCGAGAAGGAACACCATGCGGACGTACTGAAGACCTACCAGCGCAAGACCCGGCAGGAGCGCGAGGTGAAGCGCCAGTTCGAGCTGGTGGATAAGGTCACGGATCAGTTGGAAACCGTGGCCGCCGAGATCGTGATGGAGGATCTGCCGCCCGGCTTGTTCGACTCAGCGACGCCGGCCGACGCGGCAGCACTGGCTTCCATCCAGCGATTGCGTCAGCAGGTTGCCCAGGTCATCGCCGACCTGTCCGCCAAGGCCAAGACAGTGCGCGCGCTGACCGACAGCGAGCGGGAGGCTCTGGCTCAGTCGGCTTGGGAAAGCGATCTGAAAGCAGCCAAGGAGCGTTACACCGACCTGGTGGCCGCTCTGAAATCCCAGGGCGTGAACGACCCCAGTGAATATGGCAAGCTGGTGCAGGATCGTCAGCGCCTCGAAGGGGACATGGCGAGACTGGACGCCCTCGAAAAGCAACGGGTCGCACTTACAGCTCAGGCAGACGAAAGCCTCTCGAAGCTGAAAGAAAAGCGAGCCGAACTCAGCGCCGCACGAGACGCTTTCTTGAGAACGGCGCTGACCAGCAATCCCTATGTCCGCATCACGCTCGAACCCTATGGACGAGACGTGGGGGCGCTGCGGCGAAGCTTCCGGGATGTCATCGAGGTGCCAGATGATCGTTTCGAAGACGACATTTTGGTGGGCGGCATTGACGAGCCACAGGGCGGGATCGTTGCGACGTTGCTCAAGAAGCTTCCCGCGGATGGAAGCGCGGCAGAATTCGAGCGGCGCCTGGATCGAGTCAAGACGCAGTTGACCGAGACGTGTGGGGGCGTGAACAAGAACCACTTTGGTGGTCACTTTAAGAACTACCTGGAGAAGCGGTGCAGCGATCGCCCGGAGTTCCTCGATCACCTGATGACTTGGTTCCCTGAGGACACGCTGCAGGTCGAATACAGCCCGAAGGGAGATGGCAAGGATTTCACGCCAATCAACCGGGCCTCGGCCGGTCAACGGGCCGCCGCGATGCTTGCCTTTCTATTGGCGCATGGAAACGAGCCTGTCGTACTGGATCAACCGGAAGATGACCTGGACAATCATCTCATTTACAACCTAGTCGTCCAGCAGATTCGAGCGAACAAGCAACGCCGGCAGATCATCACGGTAACGCACAACCCGAACGTGGTCGTCAATGGCGATGCCGAAATGAATCACGC
>DAHVZZ010000166.1:0-3027 GCA_027323785.1 Acidobacterium sp.
CCGCAGGGATTCTGTGTGCTCAGATCGGCCATGGCTCAGCCCATCCTCGTGGAGACCCACGGCCGCAGCATCCCCTGCACCGTCTCGTCCAGCAGCGACGCGGAAAAGTACTGTAGCCACATCGTGTCCATCTTCGCGGTCTTCACATTCACGCCCGGCGTGGCCTGCGCGTTCTTCACAATCTGCGCGCACGCGCACTTCACCGCATCCGGAATGGTCGCCAGCCCGGCCATGTAGACTACCTGCACCTCGTTGTAGGGCAGGCCGAGAATGTTGCGCGGAAAGGTCAGCTCGCCCGTCTCCGCAAAAAAATCCACCGTCGATGGATCCACCGTGGTCCATGCGCCGGGCAGGGAAAACGCCCACAACACTTCTTCCTGCATCGGATACACAATCTCCCCGCGCCGCGGTCGTGCATAGCGTGCCTGGATCGACACGAACGGGGACGTTGCCGGAGCCACCGCTGCGAGCGGCAAATAGCTCAGCCGCACCGTCTGCGATCCCTGCACAATGCGCAGCCGCTCGGTGTACTGCGTGGGATTGAGGCTCTCGCGCCGGCAGTGGCTGTCGATCAGCGACGAAGCCGCGGTGATCCAGTCATCCGTCACATCGCACGGCAGCCCGTAAGTCTGGTACTCGGTTGGCTGTAAATAGCACGCCATGAATTCTCCTTGCTCAGTGAACCTGCTCGGAAAACAGGGAAGGCCGGCCCTGGTTTGAACCGGCCTCTCCGAAAACTCCGCCGTAATGGCGGAGGCCGCGGACTACCGGTCGACCAGCACTTGGTAATGCGCGTAGTTCGCGCCTTTCACCACCGGCGCGCCGAACTTCACCACCACATGCTGCGAGGCCAGCGAGCCTGGAACGCCCAGCTGGAAGACCCGCGGATTGGGATCGCTCAGCCAGTGGTACTCGATCAGGTCCTCGGTGACGATGTACGCGGGCAGTACCGCGGAGCCCGAGCCCGGCGTGCCGGTGTAGGCCAGCGACCAGTCGGGAATGAGCGGCAGCTCGCCCGCCTGGGTCGCCAGCATCTTCACCGTGAAGCCCGCCGAGATCTCCTTCGTGTTCAGCACCACGTTGAACTCCGACTTCATCTCCCGGTCGATCAGATCCAGCAGTACCGGGTTGGCATAGATGGCCGTCGGCCGCACCGCAAAGCTGGTGTTGGCCACCATCTGCGCGATCGTCGACTTCAGCCCGTCGGTGATCGAGGCCGAAGTGCCGATCGTGGTGGTGTTGCCGCCCGCCGCGATCTGCCCGGCAACGCCGTAGTACTGCATGGTGGTCGGCGTGCTCAGCGAAGTGTCGTTGCCGTTCCACAGGGCCACGTCGTGCGCCAGCATCACGCCTTCGATCGTGTCCACCAGGTCCTTGGCCTGCAGATACGCAAACTGCTTCTGCTGCGCGCCCAGTTCCATGTCGAACAGGTTGTAGTTGAGCTGCGCAACGATGGCCTTCAGCGGAACGCTCCTCTCCACCCGCGTGGGCGCGACGACCGGTGCCACGATGTTGCGCGGATCGACAAACCCCGAAGTGGAGGGATTTGGAATCGCCGTCTGCTCGAAGTAGCGCGACGGATGCCCCGTGGCCGGAACCTGTTTGATGCGCTGGCCGAAGATATTGCGCCGGCGCACGATGTCCACGATCTCCGTCTGATACAGCGGAACCTCAACAGCTCCAGGCCCGATGTAATCCGCGGCGGAGTGGATATCCAGAAAATTGGCTGTCATAACTTCCTTTCGTTCGGTTGAATCCTGCTGCCCATAGAAAAAGCCGGCGCTCGCGCCGGCCGCATGCTTCCGCGACGACCGCCCTAGCTCACCACTCCGGCCCGCAGCAGCTGCGCCTTCACCGCGATGCGCTGCTCCAGGCTCAGCCCGGTCAGCGCGGTGTCCAGCGCTCCCGCTTCCAGGTGCTCCAGCGACTGAAGGCCCTGCTTGGCCAGGAACTGCGCCGTCGCCGGCGGAACCGTCCTGCGCTCCGTCTTCTCGGGGCTCGTGGACTGCTCCTGGATCTGCGCCCGCAGCTCGGCAATCTGCCGCTCAGCCGCTTCCAGCTTGCTCTGCAGCTCCGCCTCGCGGCCGGACTCCTGCGCCTCCTGCCGCGTCTCGACGGCGGCGACAATCTTCCGCACATCGCCTGCGCTTTCCCGCTCCTCCAGCATTGCCATCGTGCGCTCAACGAGCGACGCTGCGGCTTCCAGCCGAGCCTCCATGCGTTCCATGCTTTCGCTCAGCGCGGCCATGCTTTCGCCTGTCTGGCTTTCCATGTTTCTTCCTTTCTGGTTTGGATCGTCCGGAAGGCCACGCCTGCTCCGTCCCGGAGATGTCTGCCGGCTCCCGTCCGCGCGCGCTCTCCGCGCCCGGCGCTTGCCGTGATCGAGCGGCACCGCTGCGGCGCCAGCTCAAATGAGGTATTGCGATAGGCGGCCTTGTCGCGCAGCAGAATCGCCGCGCCCGTAAAGGTCGCCCGCGTCAGCTTCCATATCTCGGACCGCATGTCTTCCACATGCGCGTTGGCCAGCTCCCAGGACATTCCCATCGTGCCCGGCGGACTTTGCCGCATCTGCCGCTCCACCTCGGGAAAATCCTTCGAATACAAATAGCCGGCCACCCGCAGCCGAGATCCGTCCACATCGGCCTGGGTGATGATGCCGCACTTGCGCCGCGCGTCATGCCCGTCCCACGCCGGCGCGTAATCCACCGCCATCCCCAGCAGGGATGGCAGCGCCGCCAGCGCCGCTGCCCGCGTCAGGATGACGCGATGGCCGCGCGCTCCCGACGGCGGTTTGGTGCTCGGCTCATCCACCAGCGTCAGGACGCCTGTGAAAGGCGCCCGATTCGGATGGTCCGCCACCTCCGGCAGGGTTACTGCCATGGCTTCCAGTCTCATTGCGTCTCCTGTTGTTCCTGCACATCCCGAGTCGTAACCGCCCCTCCTGCGTCTTCACCCTCCTCTTCTGCCGCGCTCCCCGCTCCGGCCGGCACCGCGCCCATTCGCGGAGCCACCGGCGTGCCCGGTTCC
>DAHVZZ010000185.1:0-6976 GCA_027323785.1 Acidobacterium sp.
AACCCTCAGCTAGTTCGCCATTCTAGACCGATTCTTCCCTTTTCGACAGTGTTATTTACTGGCATAAAACAACTAGATTCAGTACATACGCGCGAGACGGGGCGTGGGCCCTGGATGCGGATGCCCATGTGCGTGGTACGACCTGTCACCTGAGTTGCTGGAACATCGCTGATCCCATGAGCTGGGCCTCCGTCATTTTCTGTCAACCATCCACCGCCCGCACCGAAGTAACGGCCACACATTCCAAAGCGCTTATCCCCTGCTCAGCCCCGAAAATCCTGGCACGATTCATAGCGCCGCCTGCTACTCTTGAAGTAGAAGAAAAGTTCACAGAGCCGCGCCAGCCAGCGCGGCTCTGTCTCTTTGGGGTTCTCATGACTCGGGGAGGAAGGCGGAAGGCCTCAATGGAAGTGACAGAAAATTCTAGGGATAGCGACAACTAACGCAGAATCATATTCTTAGCCCCGCCAAAGGCTATCCATATGAAAACAAATGGATTCGGTAAACCATTTGTTTTCATATACTTAATGAACGATAGAAACCGATAAACCACTTGGAATCATATGCATACAGGAAAATAGGGCATATCCCCGGGGGGGTGCCACAAAGCGCAAAACCAGGGAGTTATTGGCTCGCCGATTCGCCCACTGGCTGGAGCTCATGCGCCGACGCGCTGACTCGCTGACTCGCTGACTCGCTAACTCGCTGACTCGCTGACTTGCTAACCCGCTGACTTGCTGACTCGCTAACCCGCTGATCCAGCGTCTCTGAACATCTGCCATCGTTTCAGGCACTTCCAGCCCAGAGTCTCTGGAGGAAAAATGGAACTCGCTGAAAATAAAAGGATTCCAGAAAAGTTGATCCCAGGGGGTACCCCATCGCCTCAGTTTCTGGGCCCGCCGCCCGGCAACTACCGCTGCCGCGCCAGCACCAGCGTGATGTCGTCCGGCTGCTCCTGCCCGCCGATCCACGTCTTCAGTGTCTGCACCACCTGCTCCGAGATCGCCTCCAGGCTCAGGTGCCGATGCCGCCGCACCACCTCCAGCAGCCGTTCCTCCCCGAACTCGCCAAAATCGTTCTCCGGTTCGGTCACCCCGTCGCTGTAGGCAATCAGAATGTCGCCCTCGCCGAGCTGTTCCGAGCCCTGCTCCCAGCTCAGCCCGTCCAGCAGCCCCACCACGGAGCCGCCCCTGTCCAGCCGCGTCACCGTGTCGTTCGCCCGCAGCAGCAGCGGCGGCAGATGCCCGCCATTGGCATAGATCAGCCGCCTCTCCAGTCCGTCGTAATGGGCCAGAAACAGCGTCGCGTACTTCTCCGGCTGCGTGCTCCGGTACAGATGCCGGTTCAGCAGCGCCAGAATCCTGGCCGGCTCTTCAAACAGCTCGCTGCACTCCATCTCCGCCAGCCCTGCCATCCGGCTCCGCGGACTCGCCAGCGCCGCCGCGCCGTCCAGCACCAGCTCGTCGCCCGCAAAGCGATAGGCCCGCACCGCCGAATGCAGAGTGGCCATCAGCAGCGCCGCCGAGATGCCCTTGCCGCTGATGTCGCCCAGCGCCAGCCCCAGCCCCGTCTCGCCGAACAGCAGGAAGTCGTAGTAGTCCCCGCTCACCGTCCGCGCCGGGAGGCAAACGCCGTGCAGCTCCAGCATCGGCAGCGCAACCTTCCCCTGCGGAAACAGGTTGGCCTGCACCTCCTGCGCAATCGCCAGCTCGTTCTGCAGCTTCTCCTTCTCCCGCTGCTCCGCCAGCAGCCGCGCCAGCGACGCGGCCATCTCGTTGAACGACCGGCTCAGGAACCCCAGCTGATCGTGCCGTTTCACCTCGATGCGGTGCTCCAGATTGCCCCGGTCGATCGCCACCGTCGCTTCATACAGGTCATGAACCGATCGCGTGATCGTCTGGTTCAGCCGGATCGCCGCCAGAAACGCCAGCAGCTCCAGAACCCCGAAGACCAGCGCAATCGCAATCAGCCCGTCGCGGATGTAGTTCCCGACCGTCAGCGACGTCATGAACAGCCGCCGGTAAAGCAGGGAAGGGCGCGATGTCACCTCGGCAAAGATTTCGCGCACCGCCCCCGAATCCCAGTCATGAATCGCCAGCGGAGCCATAAACCACAGGCGCAGATCATAAAAATGCTCCGCCGGAGGCAGAATTCCACCGGCAATGGCCGCCCGTTCACCTTCCAGCCTGTTGTTCCTCCGGTCGCCCGGCCCGACGAAGTCCACCCGGGTCGAGCTTCCGATCCTGACCTCCGCCCCTGGCGCCTTACCACTGGCTCCGCCCACGTGCCGAGGAGAAAAAATGCTCACCTCACCCAGATTTCTGGCAATCTCCGCGACCGTGTCCTTTTGCAGCGGCACGCTGGTCACCACCACGGTCGTATGCCCATCCCGGGTCAGTTTGTCGCTCGCACGCAGCCACAGCTTGTCGTGATCCATCACGATGCCGCGGAACCTGGTCGGCAGCCACCCAGGGATCGCATCGACGGAGTCGGCCTTGGTCGCACTCTGCGGCAGATGCAGTTGGTGCCCATCCCGAAACACCGCAACCGTCATCCCCGGGTACTGTTCCTCGCCGGCTTCCATCCCCGATTTGGGCAGTGCCAGGGTCCGCAGCCGCGGATTTCGGTCCAGCGTCTGGGCCATATACATCGTGAACCCGCTGTTTCTCGACGCAATCTGCGCCAGCTCCTGCCCAACAACACCCGACGCGGCAAAAATCGCAAATTGCCCCGAAAAAACATACAGCAACAGCGCCGTCAGCGTCACGAACAACACCAGCGGAGTCAGCCCCATCAGAAGGTAAGTGACAATCAGCCGGTTCCGCACCTTCCACAGCAGGTGATGGAAAACGTATCTCCACAGCAACGGGATGCTGAACAGGACCAGTGCGAAAAAGTCGAATTCCGCAACGCGCCGAAAGAACCCGCCAACGCTGCCCGGCAGCCACCCCGGCAGGTAGAGGATCAGATATGCCACCAGCAGCCAGAAGGCCGTGCGGCGCACGAAACCCTCCGGCGGATCGCGGTGTGCCCGACGGAACACCGCTGCTTCGAACTTTCGCATCTGTCCCATCTCACCGAGAGTGTACCCTGCCCGCCAACTGCGGCAAAGCCAGGTATCGACCCGCCCGGTCTTGGTGCTCTTGCCCTGGATCATTCATGTGGCAGCTCAGAAGGTCCGATCGGCGCAGCCGGGTTGCCGATCCTCGCCGAAGGTATAGTTCTCCCCAGGGGTAATCCGCAGATGGTAGAGATGAGCAGACCGGAAATACCGGACGGAGCGGTGTTTGCACCGGTCGACGTGCAGGCCTGGGGTTCACACGCTGGCGAAGAAGCAAAGGAGAGCATCCTGTTCGTTGGAACGCGGACAGTCAATGGCAGTTCCAGTCAGGGAATCTATTCGTATCGTTGGGATCCGGCCGCTGGTGAACTGCACTCGCACAAACTTGCAGTCGTCAGCGAGAATCCCACTTTTCTGGCCACCGATTCTGACGCCAGGTATCTATACGCGGCCAACGAACTGCAGCAGTTTGAAGGGAATCCCGGTGGTGCCGTCAGCGCCTTTGCCGTCGATCGCTCCACCGCCACCCTCAGGTTCATCAACCAGGTCGCTTCTCTCGGCGCCGGAACCTGCTACGTCACCGTCGACAACATGGGCAACGACGTCTTCTGCGCCAATTACGTGGGCGGCAGCTCGTCTTCATTCCTCGCCGCATCCGACGGCCGGATCAGCAACGCCGTAGCGCACTTCCAGTATCGCGGCCACGGCCCGAATCGTGCCCGTCAGGCATCGCCTCATGCTCATCGCGTCACCGTCTCGCCCGAGAATCGCTTCCTCCTCGTCAATGATCTTGGCCTCGACTGCATTCACATCTACCATCTGGATGCCGCGTCAGCTCACCTCACCTTAAACGATCCCCCTCTCTGGCAGGCCGCTCCGGGATCTGGCCCGCGCGCTCTGCGGTTTCATCCTAGTCAGCACATCGCCTACTGCGTCTGCGAAATGGGATCGGAAGTCTATGTGCTCGATTGGAATCACGAAAATGGAACGCTGCACGAGTTGCAGCGACTCAGCCTCGTTCCGCGCGGCTATGGCGGTCCGACACGAGGTTCCGACATTGTCCTCAACCGGACAGGCACTTTCGCCTATATCGCCAATCGTGATTACAACTGCCTCAACACCTTCGCCGTCGACTCGACGGCTGGTACGTTGAGCCTGCTCCATCGCGGCTCCTGCGGCGGAAAGATCCCGCGTCACCTGGCCCTCGATCCCACGGAGCGCTGGCTTCTTGTAGCGAATCAGGATTCCGAATGCATTTCTGTCTTTGCGCGTGATGCCAACACCGGCATGCTCGTTGAAACGGGCAGGAATTATCCCGCACCCTTTCCGCAGTGCCTCGTCTTTGCCTAAATCCGAGAAGAGTCAGGGCGCAGGCTTCGACGCAACTAGAGTCTCCACCCTCGCAAGCTGTTCACCGAACTCTGCCAGATCGCTGGCCTTCAGGGGCATTGCGCTCGTAAGTAGGCCCTCAATTTTCGAGGCAATCTCGCCGGCTTCGGATAGGCCGAAAACGCCGAGAATGCCCGCGAGCTTATGCGCAGCTTCGCGGCCCCTCTGCTGAGCTTCCATATTCTGCGCATCGATTTCAAGCTGCTCGTACACCGATCGAAGAATATCCACACGTTCGAGTACAGAAGGTCGACTTCTGCGCCAGATTTCGGCAAGCCGCTCTCCAAGGATTGCGGTCGGGTCGCTCACACCTTCTCCCATCCCAGGGCTGAGGAGATTTCCTGAGCTAAAGTCAGAGGATCGAAAGGTTTAAACATCACCGTCGCCACGCCCAGATCGGAGAACCGCTTTTGGTCCGCCGCCTGTACTTTAGCAGTCAGAAGAATCACAGGGATATTTGCGGTCTCCGGCAGCGCCTGTAGCTCCCGAAAAGTGGTGGGCCCATCCATTCCCGGCATCATCACATCCAGAAGAATCGCATCCGGTTGATAATCCTGCGCTTTCGCAATTCCGGCTGCCCCCGATCCAGCCAGCACAACATCCCACCCTGCAACGGTCTCCAAACTCAGAGCCGCTACCTCGCGAATGTCTTCCTCGTCATCGATGATCAGAACTCGCCGTGCCATCGTTTACCCGGAATCTATTATCAATGCCTGAGAGCTATTCTTCGCTGGTTGAGCCGAGAGATGTGCGATCGGGCAGAAAGAGATGAAAAATCGTGCCGTTGCCCTGGTTGGACTCTGCCCAGATGCGACCACCATGCTGCTGGACAATTGTCCGACAAATGGCCAGTCCCAGTCCTGTGCCGCCCTTTTGTCGGGCATCCGTCGCATCGACCTGCTGAAAGCGATCGAACACCGTTTCCAGCTTGTCGCTCGGAATGCCTCTCCCCTGATCTACGACACTGAGGGTTACCCCGTTCACCCCCCGTGACATGGTGACTCGAACAATCGACTGCGGCGGCGAAAACTTGATGGCATTGCTCAGCAAATTCGTCAACACCTGAAGGAGTCGATCGGCGTCTGCTTCGACCTGCGTCGCTTCAGAATCGCAAACCAGATGAATCTCTCCGGCGTCCGCCATCGGCTGCATCGCTTCCAGCGCCTGCCTCGCGAGATCCTCCAGCGCAATTTTCCTAAACGTCAGTGGAGCACGTCCCGATTGCATCCGTTCAAGATCGAGAATGTCATTGATCAGCCTTACCAGTCGGTCTGAGTTGGTTACGGCAATACGAAGAAGATTCGAGGCTTTTTCGTTCACCTCGCCAAGCATGCCGGCAGAAAGCAGTCCCAGTGCGCCACGAATGGAAGTGAGCGGCGTTCTTAATTCATGGCTGACCGTCGAGATGAACTCGTCCTTCATGTGATCGAGAGCATATCGCTGGCTGATATCTCGGAAGCTCAGCACGCTCCCCACAGACCGGCCGTCTTCGACCATAGGCATGAGAGCGAATTCCACGGGCAGACTCCGCCCACTTCCGCGGTAGTAAACATCCTGGCCGGCCGCGGCTTCCCCGGCTTCGAAGGTCTTTCGTGTCCCGCAGTCGAATGCACATGATCCGGAGGTCGGATGCAGAACCTCATGAATGGTGCGTCCAATCAGGGCCGACTCGGCCTGCTCCAACAGTTGAGCTGCAGCCGGATTGACAAAGGCAATCTCATTGTCTGGACTTATTCCCATGATTCCATCTGCCACCGAGTTCAAGATGACCGTCCTTTGCCGGTCGAGCTGTTGCAGCTGAGCCTCCTGGCTCGCCCGTGCCATAAACTGGCCGACCGAGCCACAAACGGTCTCCAGTGTGCCCAGTAGATCAGGATCTTCCCTCATCATTTGTTTTGAAAAGCACTCAACAACGGCAATTACCTGGTTGCCCACGCGCACCGGCACGGCCCACCCAGATATGAACCCAACCAAGCGAGCTGACGCCCGGCGAATAAAGCCAGGTTCCTGGCGAATATCGAGGATCCAGTGCGGTTTCCCCAGCGACCACACGGAGCCCGATAACCCTTCGCCGCGCGAGAATGCCATTGCTTGCGTTTCGAGGAGAAACTCCTCAGGTACCTTCCCGCGCGGATACCAGCACAACCGCATCCGTATTCGGTGTTGCGTCTCATCCACAGTCCACAGCGAGGAGAAGTCGCAGGAGAAAGTCGCACAAAGGGCTTCAAGAACGCGTGTTAGGCCTTCATCGACTGAGGTCGTTTCGCCGATAATCTGGCTGACGATCAGCTGAATTCTCAATCGCCGCTCGCGCCGATTCTGCTGTGTTACGTCGCGAAAAGTGCAGCGCACGGAAACGGGCCCTGACTCTTCACGGCGACAACTCAGGCTGGCTTCTACTTCTACGGTCTCCCCCGCAGCATTTTGCAGCTTCAGCGGATGTCGTTCTACTCGTACACCGTGCAGCGCCTTGTGGAACAGCGCCGCAGCTTCAGCCTGTACTTCCGGAGGGAATGCCGATTCATA
>DAHVZZ010000209.1:0-3186 GCA_027323785.1 Acidobacterium sp.
ATCACTCCGCCTACGACTATCAGCGCATCGTTTCCGAAGCCCGGCTCGTGATCGACACGCGCAACGCCACCCATGGCATCGCCTCGTCCCGCATCGTTCGTTGCTGATCTTTCCGCAGCAGCCTCCGCAGAACCAGAGAGCCCGGCGAATCTGCCGGGCTTTCTTTTTTAGCGGAGTTTTTCAGGTGGCCCGCCACGACCTCCCCTCGTCCTTTTCCCGCATCCATTCCTGCATGGCGCCTTATCCCCCGTGGCTGCACATCCTGGCCTGGGCCTACATAGCCCTGTGCCTTGCCTGCGCGCTCGGCCTCGCCATTCACACCCTCCTGCGTCCACAGAAAATGTGGATCATGGGCGTGGTGTGGCCGGTCACTGCGCTCTACATGGGGCCTTTTGCTGTGTATATGTACGCACTGTCGCTGCCGGTGCTGGAAAGAAAGCCGGTGTCGCCAGGAATGAAGGCCGCCATAAAGCGCTACAAGGACGCGCCACCCACGCTCTTCCAGAAAAGCATCGCCGTCTTCCACTGCGGCGCCGGTTGCAGCCTTGGGGACCTCGCCGCCGAATCCATTGCTCCCAGTCTCGGCCTCATCTTCATCGGCGAATTCGGCTCAAAGCTCGTCCTCGACTTCGTCTTCGCCTACATCCTCGGCATCGCCTTTCAGTACTTCACCATTGCGCCCATGCGCGGCCTCTCGCTCGGCAAAGGCCTCATCGCCGCCGCCCGCGCCGACACGCTTTCGATCATTGTGTTTGAAATCGGCATGTTCGGCTGGATGGCCATCTCCTGGTATCTGCTCTTTCCCTCGCCCCATCTCGATCCCGGCGAGGCGGTCTTCTGGTTCATGATGCAGATTGCCATGATTGCCGGCTTTTTCACCGCGCTCCCCGCCAATGCCTGGCTCATCCGGCACGGCTGGAAGGAGAAGATGCCCATCATCGACCCCGTCCAGATGAGGGCTTCAGAGGATTCCGGAGAGGGGTACTCATCGGCCGCCTGATGCAGCCTGGGCGTTATCCTGTGATTTCAGTCACAGCCAGCGCGGTCTCCTCCGCCGCAATCTGATAGCGAAGCAGAAATGCAGACGATGAACATGGGTCAACAGCGCGCGCGTGTTTTGCTGGTGGTCACGGTCCTCTGGGCCGCTCTGCCGGCAATCGCCGCTGCTTCTGTTTTGGCTCGTCCATCCTGCTGCCGCCATATGATGCGCTGCTGTGAGACGGTCACCTCCTCCAGTCACGCCTGTTGCATGGTGCATACTTCCGGACACCTCGTCGCTCCGGCGCCGCTTGCCACCTCTGAGCATCTGGTTCCGTCGGCCGATCTTCTCCTTGCTGTGCACACGCCTGTTCCTCCGGTTTTCGCCGGTGCAGCCCTCCCCGGAACAGGCGTGTCCCCTCCCACGCTGCCGTCCGGCAGTCGATCCATCCTGCGCATCTAGCTTTCCTCCTTCGCCAGCGTGGGCGCCCTGTGCGCCTCTCTGCGGACGCACATCTGCGTCCCCACTCGCCATGGCAACGAGGGAGTTATGAAAGCTCATTTGGCTGTCCTTTGCGCAGCTCTTTTCTGTCTGTCCGTTTTTCCGGCCTGCGCGCAAAAGCAGGATCAGGCGAATTCGTCTGCCCAAAATCCGTTCATTCATCTCGAAGCGCTCATCCGGAATCAGCATCCCGCATCGCGCTCTGCCGACGCCCCGCCACTCACGCTTCATCAGATCGAGCAGCTGGCTCTTCTGCGCAACCCCGAGATCGCCGTCGCGGTCCACCGTGTCGTCACCGCCGAATCCAGCGTACCCGCGGCCGGGGCGCTCTCCGATCCGCAGGCGGGATATCGCGGCTGGGGCGTGCCTCTCAGCCAGCCGTGGGACTACAACGCCGCGCAGAACATGTTCATGATCAGCCAGGCCCTTCCCGGCCCCGGCAAGCGCGCCCTGCGTACCAGCATCGCCCAATCCGGCGTTGCTGAAGCCAAAGATCGGCTCGCCGAAACCCGCCTCCAGGTCCGCGTTCAGGTCCGCCGCGCTTTTTACAATCTCCTCCTCGCTCAGGACGAGATGAAGATTCACGATGAGCACGTGACCATCGCTCGCCAGGCCATCCAGGCGGCGCGCATTCGCTATGCCGTGGGTCAGGTGCCGCAGCAGGATTTGCTCAAAGCGGAACTCGAACTCACGCAGCTTGCCGAGCACCTCATCCGCTTCCAGCGCGATGCTACCGTGGCTCGTGCTCGCCTCAACACCCTCGTCGGACGCGCACCTGGCACGCCCATCCGGGTCACCGGAAGCTACGGTATTCGTGCCATCCTGCCCTCTTCGCTCGCCCTGGAAAAGCTTGCCCTCATCTCTCGTCCCGACCTTCTTGAGGCAGAGGCCGCCGTGGAGAAGAGCCGCCGTCAGCAAAGCCTGGCGAAGAAGGCTTATGTCCCCGACTTCACCGTCACCGGGGGATATATGCTGATGGGCCCCAGCGCGAATCCTCGTAACAACTATATGGTTGAGGGCTCCATGAGCCTGCCCTGGCTCAACCATCGCCTCAACAATGCAAAGATCGCCGAGTCCTCCGCCGAGGCAGCCCAGCAGGAAGCCGCCGTCACCGCTCTGCGCACCGAGGCCTTTGGCCAGATACAGGAAGCCCTCGCCGAAGCCCAGGCCGCCCAGCGTTTCGCCGCTCTTTATCAGCAGGCCCTCCGCCCTCAGGCTGAGGCCACTCTGCACGCGGCCGTCATCGCCTACGAAAACAACCAGACCGACTTCCTCAATCTGCTCGACAGCCAAATGGCTGTCATCGATATCGACCTCAACTGGCTGCAGGCTCGGGCGGACTTCAACACCCGCCTCGCCGATCTCGAGCTGGCCGTCGGTGCTCCCATTCAGCTTCGCCAGCCGCAGTCCTCAACGCCCGCGCAGGAGAAAAAGTAATGACAACCGGCACATATCGCAACGCCTTCTTTGCCGTAACCGCTCTCGCTCTCCTGCTCGCCGGCGGACTCGCCTGGACCATCCTCCATCGTCCGCGTCCCGCCGCGCCCGCGCCCGATCTCTCCAACCCTGTCATCGCCGCCGGCCCGCCCGTTGCTTCGCAGCCAGCCGCGGCAGCCAGTCCACAGAGCGTTTCGTCCTCCGCATCCGGTGCCGCCGCATCCCTCGCGCCCGTCCAGCTCTCCCCTGCCATGCTCCAGCAAATCGGC
>DAHVZZ010000233.1:0-2910 GCA_027323785.1 Acidobacterium sp.
ATCACCCGCACCGCCGAATCCTGCAGCGTCCTGCCCATCCGCCGGTCGAAGACATAACCATTGATCACCCGCCCGTCCTTCAGCGTCAGCGTCACGTCCCCGCGATAGTCGAACGCCTTCTCCAGCGCCTCGCAAATCTCCTGCTCCCCCGCCAGCGACGGAATCCAGCCTTCCAGCTGCTCCCGGTTGCGGCCCTCCATCACCTCGACGGAGTCCGGATTCGGCGCAGCCGCATGCTGCTTCGCTTCGACCCTCAGCGTCGGCTCGGTCATGCGTGCGTCTCCTGCTCCACGCTCACCGTTGTCTCAATCTGGACCAGCGGGTTCACGCTGTGCGCCGGCCGCACCGGCTCATTCAGCAAATCCAGCGCTCCCCTGTCCGGATACAAGTTCGTCATCGCCTTCGCCGTTTCCCAAAGCCCCTTCAGCGATCCGAACGTGTAGTTGATGCCGGTGCCTTCGTAGCCGGAATGCACCATGCAGTTCGCGCACTTCGGATTGCCGCTCTCCGTGCCGTACTTCTCCCACTGGGTGGCGTCGAGAAGCTCCTGGAACGTGTCCGCGTACCCGTCCTGCAGCAGATAGCACGGCTTCTGCCACCCGAAGATGCTGTACGTCGGCATCGCCCACGGCGTGCACTTGAAGTCGCGTCGTCCCATGATGAATTCCAGATAGAGCGGGTTGGCGTTGAACTTCCAGCTCTTCTTCCGGTTCGACAGAATCGCCCGGAACAGCTTCCGCGACCGCGCCCGTCCCAGAAAGTGCTTCTGATCCGGCGCCTTCTCGTACGTGTAGCCCGGCGCCACCATCATGCTCTCCACGCCCATCTCCATCAGGTCGTCGAAGTGCGCCCGCACCGAGTTCGGATCGGCCCCGTCAAACAGCGTCGTATTCGTCGTTACCCGAAAGCCCGCCGCAATCGCCGCCCGGATGCCTTCCACCGCCTTGTCGTATCCGCCCTCGCGGCAGACGGCAAAGTCGTGGTGCTCGCGCTGCCCATCCAGATGCACCGAAAATGAGAAGTACTTGCACGGCTTAAACAGATGAAGCTTCTCTTTAAGAAGCAGCGCGTTCGTGCACATATACACATACTTCTTCCGCGCCACCAGACCCTCGATGATCTCCCCGATCTGCGAGTGCAGCAGCGGCTCTCCGCCTGGAATCGCCACCATCGGCGTCCCAGACTCCTCCACCGCCCGGAAGCACTCCTCCGGCGTCAGCTCCTGCTTCAGAATGTGCGGCGGATACTGGATCTTCCCGCACCCCGCGCATGCCAGGTTGCACCGGAACAGCGGCTCCAGCATCGTCACCAGCGGAAACCGCTTCCGTCCCTTCGCCTTCTGCCCCAGGACGTATGTGGCCACCGTCCATGCCTGTGAAATCGGTACCGCCATAGGGAATCCACCCTCCGTAAAAATTAGTCTGTGCCCGCCAAAGCCGTCGCGCTAACCCTTCTCCATCGCGCGCTTGTAGCTCGTTAGCGCCAGCAGCGGGAAATAATCCCGGTACAGCGTATATGCCAGATAGAACACCCGCGGGAATCCCGTCCCCGTAATAATCGCCTGGCGCGTCTTTCCTTCGCCCATGCTCTCGTCCCAGGTGCCCGCTTCCGCCCCTTCTGTTCTCTGATGCGAAAGCAGCCATTTGATTCCTTTCGCCACCGAATCGCTTCTCGTGTCCCCAGCCGAAAGTAATGCCAGAATTCCCCACGCGGTCTGCGATGGCGTGCTCACACCCACTCCGCGCAGCGTCGGGTCGTCGTAGCTCCCGCACGTCTCGCCCCAGCCGCCATCCGCGTTCTGCACCGACCGGACCCATTCCGCGGCCTGCTGAATCTGCGGCTCGTGATTCCATACCCCCATCGACTCCAGTCCGCGCAGCACCAGGTAAGTCCCGTACAGATAATTCACGCCCCAGCGCCCAAACCAGCTCCCGTCCGGCTCCTGCTCCGCGAACAGAAACTTGATCGCCTTCTCGATCCGCTTGTCCTTCCGCGTATACCCATACGTCGCCAGCGCTTCCAGAATTCGCCCCGTAATATCTGCCGTCGGCGGGTCCAGCATCGCATTGTGGTCGGCGAACGGGATGTGCTCGAAGATCATCTTCGTGTTGTCTTTATCGAAGCTCGCCCATCCACCATTCCGGCACTGCATGGAGAAAATCCAGTCGATCGCCCGCTGGCACACGTCGTACTGGTACCGCTCCCGGGGATTGTCCACCTTGTTCAGCGCCAGCAGAACTTGCGCCGTATCATCGACATCCGGGTAAAACTCATTGCTGAACTCGAAGTACCATCCGCCGGGAGCCGTCTTCGGATTCTTCACCGCCCAGTCGCCCTTGTGCCGCACTTCCCGTGCCAGCATCCAGTCCACAGCCTGCAGCATCCGAGAATCGTTCCGCGCCAGCCCCGCCTCGCCCAGCGCAAAGACCGCCTGAGCCGTATCCCACACCGGAGACATGCACGGCTGCATCCTGAACGTCGGCACCGGGTAATCCGCCGTCCCGTTCGGCTCGTCGATCCCCAGCTTCTCGAACTCGTCCATCGCCCGAATCACCTGCGGATCGTCCAGCGAATACCCCAGGCACCGCAGCGCAATAATCGAATTCAGAATCGCCGGATAGATCGCTCCCAGCCCGTCGGACATCTCCAGCCGCTCCAGCATCCACTTCTCGGCCTTCTTCAGCGCCAGCGAACGCAGCGGCCGAATATGCACCCGCTCGAACCAGTGCACCAGCCGATCGCACAGAATAAAGAAGTTCCGCCAGCTGACGACCTTCTTCCCGTCCCACTGCAGCCGCAGGTCGGCGTTCTCCCGCCCGCCCACAAACAGCTCGCTGATCCCCTGCTCCGGCGCGATCTTCTTGAACGGCTTCTTCGCATACGCAATCGACAGCGGCACCAGAATGCCCC
>DAHVZZ010000243.1:0-3082 GCA_027323785.1 Acidobacterium sp.
GGTGGTGGGCGAGGGGCCGGAACAGGGCGCCGAACTGCTGACAGCGCTGAAGCAGCGGGCGCGCGAGGCGGGGATTTCGCAGAGCAGCGAGCTGGTCACGCCGTATGTGAACACGATTCCGAAGCATGAGGAAGTGCCGTATCCGGGCGACCGCGTGCTGGAGCGGCGGATCGAGAGCCTGATCCGGTGGAACGCGCTGGCCATGGTGCACGGGCAGAACAAGAAGGACCACGGCATCGGCGGGCACATTGCGACGTACTCCTCGCTGGCGACGCTGCTGGAGGTGGGTTTCAACCACTTCTTCCACGCGAGCTACGGCGACCAGCCGGGCGATTTTGTGTACTTCCAGGGGCACGCTTCGCCGGGGATCTATTCGCGGGCGTTTCTGCTGGGGCGGCTGGACGAGCAGCGGGTGTTGAATTTCCGGCACGAGCTGCGGGAGACGCCGGGGCTTTCGTCGTATCCGCACCCGTGGCTGATGCCGGACTTCTGGCGCTTCCCGACGGTATCGATGGGCATTGGGCCGCTGAACGCGGTGTATCAGGCGCGGTTCATGAAGTATCTGGAGAACCGGGGGCTGATCCAGGAGACGCCGCGGAAGGTGTGGGCGTTTCTGGGCGACGGCGAGACGGACGAAGTGGATTCGCTGGGCGCGCTCTCGATTGCGCGGCGCGAGAAGCTGGACAACCTGATTTTCGTGGTGAACTGCAACCTGCAGCGGCTGGACGGGCCGGTGCGCGGGAATGGGCGGATCATCGACGAGCTGGAAGGGGTGTTCCGCGGAGCGGGCTGGAATGTGATCAAGGTGATCTGGGGATCGGACTGGGACGAGCTGTTCGAGAAGGATCACACCGGTCTGCTGCTGAAGCGCATGGAAGAGTGCGTGGACGGCGAGTTCCAGGCGTTCAAGGCGAAGGGCGGAGCGTATCTGCGGAGCGAGTTCTTCGGGAAGTATCCGGAGCTGCTGGAGCTGGTGAAGGACAAGACGGACGACGAACTGTACCATCTGCACCGCGGGGGGCACGATTCGACGAAGATCTACAACGCCTACAAGCGGGCGATGGAGCACAAGGGCGGCCCGACGGTGATTCTGGCGAAGACGGTGAAGGGTTACGGGCTGGGCAGCACGCAGGCGCGCAACGCGTCGCACCAGGAGAAGAAGGTTGCGGAGGACGCGCTGGTGCAGTTTACGCGGCAGTTCGAGCTGCCGATTCCGGAGGAGGACGCGAAGGCGGGCAAGCTGTACCGGCCGGCGGCGGACCAGCCGGAGATGGTGTACATGCACGAGCGGCGCCAGACGCTGGGTGGCTATATGCCGAAGCGCGATGTTCCGGCGCTGAACTTCAAAGCTCCGGCGCTGGAGGAGTTCGCGGAATGGACGGGCGGATCGCGCGGGCGCGCGGTATCGACGACCATGGGATTCGTGAGCATCCTGCGGCACCTGATGAAGGACGAGACCATCGGCAAATACATGGTGCCGATTGTGCCGGACGAGGGGCGCACCTTTGGGCTGGAGTCGGCGATCCGGCAGGTGGGCATCTACGCGAGCGAAGGGCAGAAGTACAAGCCGCACGACGTGGACATGCTGCTGTACTACCGCGAGGAGAAGAACGGCCAGATTCTGGAGGAAGGGATCACCGAGGCGGGATCGATGGCCTCGTTTACGGCAGCGGGAACGGGATATGTGAACTACCATGTGCCGACGGTTCCGTTCTACATGTACTACTCGATGTTCGGGTATCAGCGCGTGGGCGACATGATGTGGGCCTTTGCGGATTCGCGGGGCAAGGGCTTTCTGATGGCGGGCACAGCGGGGCGGACGACGATGCTGGGCGAAGGGCTGCAGCACCAGGACGGACACAGCCATTTGCTGATGAGCGTGATTCCGACGTGCGTGAGCTACGATCCGGCGTACGTGTACGAGCTGGCGGTGATTGTGCGGGACGGGCTGCGGCGGATGTACGAGAAGATGGAAGATCGCTTCTACTACATCACGATGTACAACGAGGATTATCCGATGCCGGAGATGCCCGAGGGTGCAGAGGAAGGCATTCTGCGCGGCATCTACAGGCTGAAGACGGCTCCGGGGGGCAAGGGCAAGGCCGTGGCGCAGCTGTTCGGGAGTGGTCCGATCCTGAACGAGGTGCTGCGGGCGCAGGAGATCCTGGCGGAGAAGTACGGTGTGCAGACGGATGTGTGGAGCGTGACCAGCTACAACGAGCTGCGGCGCGAGGCGCTGGGCGTGGAGCGCTGGAACCGGCTGCATCCGGCGGAAGCGGAGAAGACGCCGTACATCCTGTCGGCTCTGGGCAAGGCGAAGGGGCCGGTGATCGCGGCGACCGATTACATGAAGGCGGTTCCGGACCAGTTGGCGCCGTGGCTGACGACGCGGCTGGTTTCGCTGGGCACGGACGGATTCGGGCGCAGCGACAACCGCGAGCATCTGCGGCGGCATTTTGAAGTGAATGCCGAAGCGGTGGTAACAGCGACGCTGTCGAAGCTGGCGCGCGACGGAAAGTTCGACGCGAAGAAGGCGCAGGCGGCGTTTGCGGAGCTGGGTGTGGATACCGAGCGGGGCGATCCGACTTACCTGTAAGGGGCAGCGACTGGGCGGATTTCCGGGCGCCGGCAGCGCGGGAATCCGCCGAAATGACGGGCCTGTCATGGTGGGTAAAGGCGAGTTTCGGGCGCGCTTGACATAGCGTTAGCCATCGTCCAGGCTGAGAACACCAGATAATTCTGCCGAGGGGCAGATACACGGGGGTATCCGCGTCCCGCCGCGTATGTAAGCACTGCCTCAGGAGCGGTAGTAGTCCGTATCAGCAATGGCTGGACGATCCGCTTCGATCATCCATGCTTTTTCCTTCGAGGTGCGCTTGAGAACTTCCCTTTGGATGGCCGCAATTCTGGCGCCCTGCGCGATTTTGTCGCAGGCGTCGGCACAAAAGCATCAGCCGCTGAGTCAGACTTATCAGCCAGCCGCGGAAACGGTCGCGAACAGCGTAGCGGGTTCGACGTATGTGCCCATGGACAGCTGGATCTATCCGGCGATGGACCGGCTGCAATCGCTGGGATTTGTGAG
>DAHVZZ010000246.1:0-6346 GCA_027323785.1 Acidobacterium sp.
TGCAGCAGCGCCTCGCCCTCCCGCGTGTCCGTGTACCCCGATTCGTCGTAGCCGAACCACCGGTACACCGGGTTGAACTTCCCCTGGCTGCGCTGCAGATTCACCTGCACGCTCACCGCCGTCTGTCCGTTCGCGCGAGCTCCACCCATCAGCAAAAGCAGCAACGCCACCATGCTGAGCATGGTGGCGTTCGCTGTGTGTGGCTGGCCCGCAGGCGTTTTCCCTGCTTTGGATTGCAATGCGCTTCTCCTACTTCGCCAGCATGACTTGCCCGTTCACGTGGAAGTGATCCGTCAGCACCTGAACTCCGGTGTCCGGCTGACCTCCGCCCACAGAAACGGTGTAGTCGCCCTGCGCAACGATTGGATTGCCGTTCTCCGTCACCATGCTCAGAGCACGCCGCTTCAGGTCGAAGTGAACCTGCTGGCTCTGGCCCGGCTGCAGATGAACGCGCTGGAATCCGCGCAGCGCGATGTTCGGCCTGCCCGGAACCTTCGGGAACTTGAGGTACAGCTGCACCACCTCGTCGCCCGCAACCTTCCCCGTATTCGTAACCGTCACAGATGCCTTCAGCGGATCGCCCGCCTCGATGCTCTTCTGCGGCAGCTCCAGGTTGCTGAAGCTGAACTTCGTGTAGCTAAGCCCGTACCCGAACGGATACAGCGGCTTCCCGGTGAAGTACCGGTAAGTACGCCCCTGCATCGAGTAATTCGCGAAGTTCGGCAGCTGACTGATACCCGTGTAGAAAGTCACCGGCAGCTTGCCCCCCGGATCGTTCTTTCCGCTCAGCGTATCGGCAATCGCCGCTCCGCCTTCCTCACCCGAATACCACGACTCCAGAATCGCCGAGGCATGGGTGTTCGCCCAGTTCACCGCCAGCGCGCTGCCGTTCATCAGCACCACCACCAGCGGCTTGCCGGTCTCCGCCACCGCGTGCAGCAGGTTCTCTTCCGGTTGCGGCAGCCGCAGCCGCGTCCGGTCGCCGCCCAGGAAGCCCGGCTCGTGGACCGGCGCCTCTTCGCTCTCCAGATGGCTCGTCAGCCCCACCACCGCAATCACCACATCCGCCTTCTTCGCCGCCTCAACCGCGGCCGGAGAAGCGGCATTGTCCACCTTCGCCCACACCAGCTGTACCTTGGGCGTCGCTGCGCCCCGCGCTCCGTAGGCCACGCTCAGAGTCAGCGGAACTCCCCGCTCCAGGTGAATCTGTCCCACGTTCGACGTATCGCCGTTGCCTCCGTACTGGAAGCCATACGGCTGGCCGCCCACGCTCACCATGGCAAACCCGTTCGCGCGAATGCCAATGTAATAGTTCCCCGTCGCGGTCGGATTCAGCGTCCCCGTCCACCGCACGAAGAACCCCTTCTTGCCTTTCAGCTGTGCCGGCAGATTCGTCCCGTTCAGGTCCACCGTCTCTTCCACCCGGCTCACCAGCGGCTTCGGCATCTTCATCGGCCGCATCATGCCCATGCCCATACCCGCAAAGTACTCCGCCTGTATCCCAGGCTTGCCACTCGGAGTCGTCAGCGCCGACGCCGGCACCACCGTGCCGATGTCCTTCGACAGGAACTGAATCCCCGGCACATACGTGATCTTCGCGTTCGGAAACTCCGCCTTCATCCCTTCCAGCATCGTCACCGTCTTCGTCGGAGTCCCGTTATAGTTCCCCAGCAGCACCGCCTTCTGATCCGCCAGCGGCCCCACAATCGCAATCCGCTTCACTGAAGACTTCAGCGGCAGAACCCCGTCGTTCTTCAGCAGCACCATCGACTCGTTCGCCAGCTTCAGCGCCAGCGCCCGGTGCGCCGGGCTGTTCAGCTCATCCTTCGGGATGTTCGAATAAGGATCCATCCCCGGAGGGTCCAGCAGGCCCAGCTTGAACCGCGCCGTAAACAGATGCACCAGCGCGTTGTCCAGAGCGCTCTCGCTCAGGTATCCCTTCTGCACCGCTTCGATGTAGGGCTTGTAATCCACATCGGTCTTCGGCTGGCCAACTCCGTAGCATTCGTTGTCCATGCCGCGCTCCACGGAGATCGCCGTGGCCTGCGCCTGCGACGGCCGATAGTGGTGCCCCGTGAAGATGTCGTGCACCGCATCGCAGTCCGACACCACATAGCCCTTGAAGCCCCACGCCTGGCGCAGCTCTTTCTGCAGCAGAAACTCGTTCGCGCAGTCCGGCTGCCCGTTCAGCCCCGTGTACGCGCACATGATCGAATCCGCATGGCCCTTCACGATCGCCGCGCGAAACGCCGGCAGATACGTGTCTTCCAGATCGTGCTTGCTCACGTCGTAATCCGAAAAATGCCGAATCGGCTCCGGCCCGCTGTGTGCGTCGAAGTGCTTCGGCGTCGCAATCACCCGGTAGAACTTCGGATTGCTCCCCTGCATCCCCGTCACATACGCCACCGCCATCTGCGACGTCAGGAAAGGATCTTCGCCGTACGTCTCCTGCCCGCGGCCCCACCGCGGATCCCGGAAAATGTTTACATTCGGAGCCCAAAAATCGAGCCCGTGGAAGGTCACCGAATTCCCGTCCTTCACCGACTCCTCGTAAACCACCCGCCCTTCCAGGCTGATGTCCTTACCCATCTGGTGAATCCCCGCCGGATCGAACGTCGCGCCCAGCCCGATCGGCTCCGGAAACTCCGTCGTCCCGTTCACCGCCACGCCGTGCAGCGCCTCGCTCCACCAGTTGTACGCCGGAATATGCAGCCGCGGAATCGCGCGCGCCCCGTTCACCATCTGCGACGCCTTCTCCTTCAGCGTCATCCGGCTCACCAGATCCTCCGCGCGCACCTTCGCCGGCAAATTCGGATTCATGTACGCCGGCTCGCTCGTCTTCTGCGGCGACGCTCCCCATGCCAGTACTCCGCCCGCCAGCAGCCCGGCACAGGCAATTCCCTGAGCAATCATGCCCAGTCTCAATCTCTTCATCACAGTCCTCCCAAAATGACAAAAACAGCGCCCGGTCCCCTTGCCCGCATTGGACGCACGCGTGTGTGTGTGGCCCGCCCAGGATACGCTGCGGCTTCATGCATCGTCAAGGCACGTGCGCGCACACAGCCGCACACGCCGCAGCCCACGCCGAACGGACAAATCCCGATGTCTCTGGATGACGGCGCACCCTCTCAAAAGGTTTCCGCATCCGCAGCTTGATCGCTAAATATCCTGCCCCCAACCCATCTCCGCCGCCATGCCAGGCCACCCGAATCCCTGTACTCTGGTCTGGTGAAAAAACAGCTCGGTTCCCTGCTCGCCCTTCCCCTCGTTCTCGTCCTCGTTCTGCCTGTCGTTCTGCTTCCCGCCTGCCGCGCCTTCGCCTCCAGCCTCGGCCCGCCGGCCCCCTATCGCTTCCACAACGTCAGAATCGTTGCCGGAGGCTTCATCACCGGCTTCGTCGCCCAGCCGCAGCAGCGCGGCCTCTATTATGTCTGGACCGACATGGGCGGAGCCTACCGCTGGGACGCCGCCGCCTCCCGCTGGATTCCCCTCCTCGACTGGCTCCCCATTGCCCAGCGCAATCTCCAGGGCGTCGACAGCATGGCCATCGACCCCACCAATCCGCGGCGCCTCTACATAGCCGCCGGCACTTACGTAAACGCCCGCACTCCCGACGGCGCCATCCTCTGCTCCACCGACCAGGGCCGCCACTTCACCATCGTCCCCGTCCCCTTCAAAATGGGCGGCAATGACCCCGGCCGCTTCGCCGGACCACGCCTCCAGGTCGATCCCAATCACCCGCAGACCCTCCTCATGGGCACGCGCACCGCGGGCCTCTGGCGCTCCGACGATTACGGCCATCACTGGCACCGCGTCAACTCCTTCCCCGCTCCGCCTCACAACATCGACGGCCTCACCTTCGTCGCCTTCGACGCCGCATCCGGCCACCCCGGCCATCCCACCCCCGTCATCTACGTTGGCGAAGACGACTCCGCTCACAGCCTCATGCGCTCCACCGACGGCGGCGCTACCTGGCATCCCGTGCCCGGCGAGCCCACCGGAATCTTTCCCAATCACGGCGTCTTCAGCGCCGCCCACATCCTCTATCTCAGCTACACCGACAAACCCGGCCCCAACGGCGTCACCAACGGCGCGGTCTGGGCCTATGCGCCCCAAACCAGCCACTGGCAGGACATCACCCCGGAAAAGCCCGCCGGCCCGCGCGGCTTCGGCTACGGCATCGTCGCCGTCGATCCCCACCACCCCCAAACCCTCCTCGCCTCCACCATGGATCGCTGGAGCCCCGGAGACACCATCTTCCGCTCCACCGACGGCGGCGCCCACTGGATCTCCCTCCGCCGCGGCTCCACCCGCGACTCCAGCCTCTCGCCCTACCTCACCCACACCCTCTCCGAAGCTCCCTTCGGCCACTGGATCGGCGCTCTCATGATCGATCCTTTCAACTCCGCCCACGTCCTCTACGGCACCGGCGAAACCATCTGGGAATCCGATGACGTCTCCGGCCCCGTCACCCACTGGCACGTCGGCGCGCTCGGCATCGAGCAGACAGCCGACATCTCCCTCCTCAGCCCGCTGCTCCCCGGCAACCAGCAGCCGCATCTCTTCAGCGGACTCGGCGACATCGGCTGCTTCCGCAACACCAGCTTCCACCGCTCCCCCGCCGGCGGAGCGCTGAAGAATCCCGAGCTCTCCAACTGCGACTCCCTCGCCGAGGCCGCACATAAACCGGAAGACATCATCCGCGTCGGCCGCACCTGGACGCCCAGCCCTCACGGAGCCATCTCCCACGACGCCGGCCTCCACTGGACACCCTTCCCCTCCGAGCCGAAGGACGGAGTCCGCGGAGGCAGCGCCGCCATCTCCGCCGATGGCAGCCTGCTGCTCTGGGCCGTTCCCGGCGGTCCCATTGCCATGAGCTCGGATAACGGCGCTCACTGGCAGGACATCGCCCTCCACCAGACCGGCGGCTGGCGTCCCTTCCAGGTCGTCGCGGACGCGCGCCACGCGCAGCGCTTCTGGATCTACGATCCGCCGCAGGGCCGCCTCTACAGCGTCGGCAGCGACCGCACCCCGCACCTCGTCAATGCCGGCCTGCCCAAAAACGGCCGCCTCGACATCGCCGCCACCGCCCCTGGCACTCTCTGGATCTCCAGTCTTCGCGGCCTCTGGCGCTCCACCGATGGCGGCAAATCCTTCGCGCCGCTCCCATCTGTCGCCGCCGCCAATGCCGTCGGCTTCGGCAAAGCCGCGCCCGAAACCGCTCATCCCGCCATCTATCTCATCGGAGCCATCGCCGGAACGCCCCAGGCCCGTCCGCCCGCTCCCGGCCAGATGAGCGGCGCTGCCGTCTACCGCTCCCTCAACGACGGCCGCACCTGGCAGCGCATCGACACGCCGCAACAGCGCCTGCCCACCGCCGACCAGATCGCCGGCGATCCCCGCATCTTCGGCCGCGTCTATGTCGGCACCAACGGACGCGGTGTCTTCTGGGGCGATCCGCAACCGTAACCGGCACAAATACCTGCCGCGCTCCTCAGGGGCGCGGCAGATCCCGCCTCGCCCGGAACTCCGCCCCGATCTCCGCAATCGCCTCGCCGCCCAGCACCTCGGCCGCGCGCGGAAATACCATCTCTTCCTCCAGCCAGATGTGCTCTGCGTACAAATCCCTCAGCCGCTCCGTCGCCGCCCGCAGCGCATCGGCCTCTTCCGCCTGCAGCGCTCCGCGCTCCAGCCACTCCGTAAACAGCCGCTCCACATCCGCGTGCAGCCGGTCCGCCTCGCGATGCTCCACCTCCAGCCGTCGCAGCGGCTCCAGACTCTCCGCTCCCGCCGCCCGTTGCAGCCGCGGAAACAGCGACTCCTCTTCATCCCGCATGTGCCGCACGCCGCCCACCCGGAAGTACACCAGCGCCGCCTCCACCGCGCGCTGCTTTTCCTCGCCGAGCGCTGCGCCGGCGTCGTCTCCCGCCACCGCGCACAGCACGCGCAGAAAATTCTCGATCCGCCGATGGCAATCCTTCAGCATTCCGAGAGGATCATCGAATCCGCTGTCGGGCCTGGCTCCAATCTGTACCGCCATGTCTCCCTCCTCTCACCGCTGATCCATCCTGCACGCAGTGGCCGGAGCCGTGCAACCCCGGCCCCGTCTTTTTATCCGCAGCTCTCGTCCATCTCAATCGCCCGCGGAAACAATATGTTGTTCTCCAGATGCACATGCCGGTGCAGATCGTGCTCGAACTCGTACAGCCCCTGGAAAAATCCGCGATACGTCGGGCACGCGCCCTCCGGCGGCGTAAAATCCCGGCTCAGCTCCCGAATCTCCGCCATCGCCGCCCCCGCCGAATCATGCTCCGCCATCATCACCCGAATCGGATTCCGCACCGCC
>DAHVZZ010000263.1:0-1968 GCA_027323785.1 Acidobacterium sp.
CGATTCTGAATGGGCTGGAGGAGATTGAGCAGTACCAGGCGATTGCTGAGTGGGAAAAGACGACGGAAACCGGGGATCGGGCGGAAATTGACGATCTGCCGGAGGCCAGTCTGGTCTGGGCGAAACTGGATGCGCGGAGCGAGGCGTGCCTGGGGCAGACGTGTCCGGATTATGGCCGGTGTTTTGTCACGGAGATGCGTCGCCGGGCGGCCGAGAGCGACATTGTGATCGTGAACCACCATCTGTTTTTCGCGGATATGGCGGTTCGTCAGCAGGCGGGCGGTGCTCCGGATGCGGGGGTGCTGCCGGAGGCCGGGATTGTGATTTTCGACGAGGCGCATGAGCTGGAGGATGTGGCTTCGAGCTACTTTGGCATCAGCCTCAGCAATCTGAAGTTTGAGGAGCTGGCGCGGGATGTGGAGACGCTGCTGCGGGCGCGCGGGGAGCTGAAGTCGGAGGTGGTGACCGCCGGTCAGCTGATCCGCGAGCGGGCGCGGATGTTTTTTGGCGCGCTGCCGCTGCGTGCGGCCGAATCTTCGCGGCCCGGGGACAGCCGCATGCCGTTCACGAATCGGGAGGAGTTTCTCGAATCGCAGGGAGACCTGTATCTGAGTCTGCTGAACGCGCTGCACCGGATGGAAGGTGAGCTGGGACGCCTGACGAACGCTGAGGATGCGCCGTCACTGCGGCGACGCACGGGGATGGTTCGCGAGCAGCTGAAGTTCCTGATGGAATCGGAGGATCGGAACACGGTGTTCTGGCTGGAGCGGCGCGGCGGACGGCAGATGAGCACGCATCTGCAGGCCACGCCGATTGACGTTTCGGGATTGCTGCGGGAGTTGCTGTTTGAGAATTATCCCAGCGTGGTTTTGACCTCGGCGACGCTGACGGTGCAGGGAGGGTTCTCGCATATCCGGAAGCGGCTGGGGCTGGACGAATCGCGGGAGCTGGTGGTGCCCTCGCATTTTCAGTACGGGCGTCAGGCGCTGCTGTATCTGCCGCCGGGGATGCCGGATCCGCGTGAGCCGAATTTCCAGGACGAGGCTACGGTGCGCATCCGGCGGATGCTGGAGATTACGCGCGGGCGGGCGTTTTGCCTGTTCACGAGCTATCAGCAGATGCGGGAGCTGCACGACCGGCTGCTGTGCGAGGTCGGCTATCCGCTGCTGCTGCAGGGAACAGCGCCACGCAAGGCTCTGCTGGAGGAGTTCCGGGCGACGCCGAACGCGGTTTTGTTCGGGACGTCGAGCTTCTGGCAAGGGGTGGATGTACAGGGCGATGCGCTGAGCTGCGTGATCGTGGACCGGCTGCCTTTTGCGGTGCCGAGCGACCCGGTGGTGCAGGCGCGGATGCGCGCCATTGAGGACGCCGGGGGCAAGCCTTTCTTCGATTACCAGGTTCCTTCGGCGGTGATCGCGCTGAAGCAGGGATTTGGGCGGCTGATCCGGTCGCTGAACGACCGCGGGGTACTGATGCTGCTGGATCCGAGGATGGAGCGGCAGCGCTACGGGAGGGTGTTCATCGAAAGCCTGCCCCCTTACCGGATTACGAGAGATATCGCCGAGGTGGAGCGCTTCTTTGGGGATGAATCCGGGGCGGAAGCGGAATGAGCGGGGCCAGGCAGGATGGCTGGAGGGTTTTGGGGCTATCGGCGGATGCCATTTCGGGCGAAATTCGAGGTTCGGTTGCGGCAACCGCTAGAATAGGGACTGGGCATTTTTCTCACTGAGAGTCTTTGCAATCTATGTTCGAACTCACTGTAGAACGCGGGTTTTCTTCGGGTCACTACCTTCGCAATTACAAGGGGAAGTGCGAGAATCCGCACGGCCATAATTACAAGGTCCGGATTACGCTGTGCGGCAGCGAACTGGACGCGGCGGGGCTGCTGCTGGATTTCCGCGATCTGAAGCAGGTGATGCGTCCGGTGATCGACCGGATCGACCACCAGATGCTGAACGACCTGGAGCC
>DAHVZZ010000286.1:0-4132 GCA_027323785.1 Acidobacterium sp.
CCAGCGCCGCTTCGGCGCAATCCCGGCCCCGCCACTCCCCGCCGCCACCCTGTTCTCCAGAACCGGGTAAACTTCCTCGCTTCCACCTTCTTTTCGCCTTACAAAAACATCACATCTCCGCTCTGTAATCTTTCTCCGCGAAAATCCAACCCTGCCCCTTTTACGCGTTCCTGATCCCCTCATCGCGGTCTACAATTATCTCCGTCATAATTTGACATTGCGTCTCCGGCCCAGGCATTGGTGTACTTTCGCCTGGCTTGTTTGCGTCTCTCGTCATCTTCAGGAGCTTCCGTTATGGAGCACAGTTCGAGCGGTGATGCTGTGCCCGGCCCCGATCCGTTCGGCGGCAGCTCCGCCTGGTACATCCAGGCCATGACCGGCCTCCTCGAAGTTGTCCAGGATCTCTCCTTCGCCCACGACCTGCCCACTGTCATGGATATCGTCCGCCGCGCCGCCCGCGAACTCACCGGCGCCGACGGAGCCACCTTTGTCCTCCGCGATGGCGACCACTGCTTCTACGCCGAAGAGAATGCCATCAGCCCCCTCTGGAAGGGCCGCCGCTTCCCCATGGACGTCTGCATCAGCGGCTGGGTCATGCAGAATTGTCAGCCGGCGGTCATTGAGGACATCTACTCCGACGAACGCATCCCCGCCGAGGCGTACCGCCCCACCTTCGTCAAAAGCCTCGCCATGGTCCCCATCCGCACGCGCAATCCCGTGGGCGCCATCGGCAACTACTGGGCCGCCATCCGCCGCCCCACGGACGAGCAGGTGCGGATTCTCCAGGCTCTTGCCGACACCACCGCCGTCGCCCTGGAAAATGTCCGCGTCTACGGCGAGCTGAACCAGAAAGTCCGCGATATCGCCGCGCTCATGCAGGCCGCACCCGTCGCCGTCATTTCCTTCGACCCCGAAGGTCGCCCGCTCACCTGGAACCGCGCCGCCGAGCGCCTCTACGGCGCCGATCCCGCTCCCTTGCTCCAGGACGAGCTCCCCGGCATTGACCTCGATTCCCGCCAGACCTTCCTCGCCCTTCGCGCCGCCGTCCTCTCAGGTCAGGAAGTCGCCGGCAACCCTCTCAAGGGCCGCCGCGCCGACGGCGCCCTCATCGATCTCCGCCTCTCCGGCGCACCCGTGCGCGATGACCAGGGGATTCTGCGCTCTTCACTCCTCGTTCTCCAGGACGAAACCGAACGCAACAACCTCGAGCGCCAGTTCCTCCACGCCCAGAAAATGGAAGCCGTCGGCCAGCTCACCGGCGGCATCGCCCACGACTTCAACAATCTGCTCGGCATCGTCATCGGCAACCTCGACCTCGCCCGCGAACGGCTGGACGAGGCGTCCGAAGCTGCCGCCATGGTCGACGCCGCGCTCGAAGCCGCACTCAAGGGCGCCGACCTCAACAAGCGGCTCCTCGCCTTCTCCCGCCGCCAGGCCCTGCAGCCCGAAGAAGTCGATGTCAACGCCGCCATCAGCTCCATGGTCAACCTCCTCCGCCGCTCCCTCGGCGAACGCGTCCAGATTTGCCTCGCCTGCGGCGAGGATGTCTGGCCCGTCAAGGTCGATCCGGTCCAGCTGGAAACCGCCGTCGTCAACCTCTGCATCAATTCCCGCGACGCTATGCCCGACGGCGGCAATCTCACCATCGAAACCAAAAACGCAACCCTCGACGTTGACTATGCCGCCGCCCACGCCGAACTCGCCCCCGGCGATTATGTAATGGTGGCGATTTCAGATACTGGCTCCGGCATGTCCCCCGCCGTCCTCGCCCGCGCCTTCGATCCCTTCTTCACCACCAAGCCCGTCGGCCGCGGCACCGGCCTCGGCCTTTCCATGGTCTATGGCTTCATGAAGCAGTCCGGCGGCCACGTCAATGTCTACTCCGAACTTTCCCGGGGAACCACCGTGCGCCTCTACCTTCCGCGCGCCTCCGCCGTTCCCGGCATCCATCCCGCCGAAGCCCCCGCGGCCGCCCCCCGCTCGAAAAGCCAGGAACTCGTCCTCGTCGTCGAAGACAACCCCGGCCTGCGCCAGGTCGTTGCCCGGCAGCTCCTCGAACTCGGCTATCGCGTCGAGGAAACCGACAACGCCGACCGCGCTCTCGCCGCCATCATCGGCGGCCTTCGCCCCAGCCTCGTCTTTGCCGATATCGTCATGCCCGGAACCATGGGCGGCATTGAGCTCGCCGACCGCCTCCGTGCCCTCCATCCCGACTTACCCGTCCTGCTCAGCACCGGTTTTACCGAACGTGCCGTCGTGGAGGCTCAAACTCTCTCCGGCAATTCCAACCCCTATCGCATCCTCTCCAAGCCCTACCGCAAAGACGACCTGGCTCGTGCGCTCCGCCATGCCCTCGAAGCCAGAAATAAAGAGGTCAGGAAATGAATACCCTTGCCATCGTCGATGATGAGCCCACCTTCGCCGAGTTTGTCGCGACCGTGGCTTCCTCCGCTGGTTACGCCGTAACTACTTTTCATTCGGTCGCCGCACTCCGCCATCACATCGCAAATGGCTGGCCCTCCGCACTCATCATGGATCTCCAGATGCCCGGCAGCGATGGCATCGAGCTGCTGCGCGAGCTCGGCGATCTCGGCTGCTCCTCCAGAATCATTCTCCTCAGCGGTATGGACGGCCGCATCCTCGACACCGCCTTCCGCCTCGGCCAGGCGGTCGGCCTCTCTATGTCCGCCAAGCTCTCCAAGCCGGTCCGCGCCCAGGAGCTCCGCCAAATCCTCTCCAGCCTCCCCGGCAAGGAATCCGAACCGACCGCCGAAGCCCTCGCCGCCGCCATCGACGAAAACAAGCTCTTCCTCCTCTATCAGCCGAAAATCAATCTCGCCACCAAACGCATGGTTGGCGTGGAGGCGCTCGTCCGCTGGAAGAACAACACCGGCCGCGTCATCCTCCCCGGCAAGTTCATCCCCCTCGCCGAAACGTCCGGCCTCATCGACCGCCTCACCTGGTGGGTCGTCCAGTCCGCCTTTCAGCAGGCCGCCGACTGGCTGCGCCGAGGCATCGACCTCCACCTCGCTATCAACCTTTCCGCCGGAAACATCCACACCCGCGATCTGCCCGACCAGCTCGCCGATCTCTGTCGCACCTCCGGCATTCACCCCGACCGCATCACCCTCGAGCTCACCGAAACTGCCTCCACCCAGGACCACATCACCCTGCTCGAAGTCCTCGGCCGCTTCCGCATCAAGGGCTTTCACCTCTCCATCGACGATTTCGGCACCGGCTTCTCCTCCGTCGCTCAGTTGCTCCGCCTTCCCTTCTCCGAGCTCAAAGTCGATCGCTCCTTCGTCTCCGATATGGATCACGTCCACGAGGCCGCCGTCATCAGCAAAACCCTCATCGACATGGCCCATAATCTGGGCCTGGTCACCGTCGCCGAGGGCGTCGAAACCCAGGCCAGCCTCGACATGCTCAGCACCTGGGGCTGCGACGTCGTCCAGGGATTTCTCTTCTCCAAACCCGCCGACGCCGCTTCCATCGAGGCCATGTTCCTTTCTCCGCCCTGGATCGGCGACGGAAAAATCCAGCCTCCCGCGCAACCCGTCCAGGGCTTCTGATTCCGCCCGCCCCCGCGCGCGCCGCCGCTTCCCCCGCACGCCCTTTCCCATTCCTCCGCCAAAGCGCTACAGTGACAGGTTGCCGGTTCGGGACTCCGCACGCATCCAATGCCCGCCTGGCCGCAGGAGGCTCTTCCCGCATGACCACCTACTCTCCCGTTCGCGCGCCCCGCGGCAACACCCTCCGCGCCCAGGGATGGATACAGGAAGCCGCCCGCCGCATGATCATGAACAACCTCGATCCCGAAGTCGCCGAGCGCCCCGAGGAACTCATCGTCTACGGCGGTCGCGGCAAAGCGGCGCGCAGCTGGGACGCCTTCCACACCATCGTCCGCACCCTCGAACGCCTCAAAAACGACGAAACCCTCCTCGTCCAGTCCGGTAAAGCCGTCGCCGTCCTTCAGACCCAGCCCCTCGCGCCCCGCGTCCTCATCGCCAACTCCAACCTCGTCCCCCGCTGGGCCACCTGGGAGGAATTCGACCGCCTCGACCGCGCCGGCCTCATGATGTACGGCCAGATGACCGCCGGCTCCTGGATCTACATCGGAACCCAGGGCATT
>DAHVZZ010000297.1:0-2245 GCA_027323785.1 Acidobacterium sp.
GGCAGAGCTTCCGTCGCGGCGTCTCCAGCCTGGGGCATGCTCCGGTCATGGCTTCCGCCCTGCTGGTCTTTGGTTTCGCCGGTGGTGTGTTTGGCGGCTACCACGTAGCCCTTCGCCACCTTGCCGCCGTGCATCCCGGAACCGTCCAGGATGCTGCGACCACCGTTCCCGTTCTTGCCAGGCTCAGCGATGCTCAGGTGGCCGGCATCAGCAATATCACCGTAGACCCCGAATCCCAGAGCATCGAAGTTAGCTTCGATCGGCTGGTTCCGGAAACGGTGTTTGGCACCGTTTCCGATCCGCAGATCCGGAAGCTGCTGGTGCTGGGCACGGTCAGCCGCGCCAACCCCACGGTCCACGACACCTCCGTCTCTCTGCTGGCCAGAGAATGCCACGACCGCCGCGAATGTGCCGGCGGCCCCGTCCGGGACGCTCTGATGGCTGCGCTTCGCTACGACAAGGATGCGGCCGTCCGGCTGAAGGCGCTCTTTGGCCTGGAACCCTACATCACGGTCGATACCCGCGTCCGCGATGCGGTACTGGAAGCGCTGCTCAACGATCCCAATGCCGGCATTCGCTCCCAGGCGATCACCCTTCTGGCGCCGGTGGATGCCGACTCCAGCGTGCGCGACGTCCTGCAGACGGTCGCCACCCAGGACAACGACGCTTCTATCCGCAATATCTCCCGCCAGTTCCTGGAACAGGTTTCGCAGATGCAGATTCAGTAACGCCGCCCGCACGGTTTTCCGCACAGTGGAAACCCTGCGGGTTGCGGTTGACCAGCGGCATTTGTTGTTCGTCAGACATGCAGGCAGAAAAAGGCCAGTTCTCTATGATCTATTGTCCACGGCCGTTCATGAAGCGTGTTTCTGCCGCGGTGCTTGCCGGTTCGCTTGTCGTGGCGCCGCACCTCCTCGCCGAACAGCATCTCCCCGTTTTTTCCCATGATCAGCCGATCCTCGCGCATTCCCAGGGCTACCTCGGCGTGGACGTCCGCGACATCGGCACCGCGCGAGCTTCCCAGCTGCACCTGAAAAGTACACGCGGCGCGGAAATCGTGACCGTGGACCACGACGCTCCGGCCGCCAGGGCCGGTCTGCGCATCCACGATGTCATTCTCGAGATGAACGGCCAGATCATCGAGGGCGAAGCCCAGATGAGCCACATGATGCGCCAGATGCCTGCCGGGCGCGTTATCACTCTGGTGATCAGTCGCGATGGCCAGCAGAAGACCCTTTCCGTCCGCCTCGCCAATAAGGCAACCATCGAGGCCGAGGCGTGGTCGAAGCATATTCCCGTTCCCGAACCACCCAATTACGGCAGCAATTTCGCGCTTCCCAGTTCAGGCTCTCCCTTCGGCAACGGCTTTCTCTCCGGATCCGCCGGGCACGCTCTTTACACCGGCCTGGACCTCGATGTCCTCGGACCCCAGCTGGCCGGCTACTTCGGCATCCATAATGGCAAGGGGCTGCTCGTGCGCCACGTGGATTCGGACAGCCCCGCCTCGACCGCCGGGCTGCGCGCCGGAGACGTCATCGTTCGCGCCAACGGCAAAGTGGTGGCCACTCCGGCCCAGCTCGAGCATGTGCTCCACGCCAATCGCGGCAAGCCCGTCCATCTCAGCGTCTTTCGCAACCGTCAGGAACAGACCCTGACCATGACGGTGGGCCAGCCGAAGACGTCGAGCTTTCTTTCCCGTCCCGCCATGTCCCCCGGATGGTCGCCCGTTCTGCTGGCCCGAAGCATGGGGCATGAGCTGGCGCGCGTCCCGGCGGGCGCCCTCCAGCACCTGGGAAACCTGGAGCGCGAGATCCGATCCCTCCCCGGCCGCAGCCTGCCGTAACCATCCACCTCCCCACACGCCCATTCGCTGCCCCGCCTCGCCTGTTCGATTCCCGCCCATGGTTTACCTCGCATCCCCTGTGTTTCAATGGAAATAGTGATGACTTCGGCCCGCAAACTGACGATCTCCCGCCGCATCAAGGCCGCTTCGCGCAAGGTGCGCGAGCTCGCCCTCGTCGGCCACGCTCTCAGCTCCACCGGTCACGCGGTGATGGCGCAGATCGTCCCCATGCGCCGGTGCAATCTCTCCTGCACCTACTGCAACGAGTACGACGACGTTTCCAAGCCCGTCCCGCTCGACGAGATGCTCCGCCGCATCGACCACCTGGCGCGCCTGGGCACCAGCATCATCACCATCTCCGGCGGCGAGCCTCTGCTGCATCCGGAACTGGAGCAGATCATC
>DAHVZZ010000371.1:0-2814 GCA_027323785.1 Acidobacterium sp.
CTTTTGAGCCGGTCTGGGCGCAGCGCGCAACCCCAGGCGCCTCCGCCGTCAGAAAATTCGAAGTAACGCTGCTGAACACGCGGCTCCGCGCCTTCCGCCAGCTGGTCCGGCAGTCCGGCCTGGCCACCACGGACGGCGCCATCGGCGTACTCGCCACCGGGACCAGCAATGTCCCGGGCGCACTGCAAAGCCTGCTGACGGCGATTCCCGAAGGCACCTGGGAACTGGTCTGCCCCCCCGGCTATCCGGACCGGCATCTGGAGCGCGTCCGCACCCGGCTCCGCGGATCGCGCGGCCAGGAACACCGCGCACTTCGGGAGATGGTGCCTGACTGCGACGCCGTCCTCGCCTCCTGGCGCGACCTGGCCTGAGGGCCGCGGGAACCGCGCACTCCGCCGCTGCGTAGTACACTCAGCACGCGGCACGGAGAGTACGATGCGCCTCTTCTACAACTACCTGATCCCCCTGATGTGGCTGGTCTTCTTCATCTATTGGCGGATCATGGCTGGCAGCACAAAAGCAACGCAGCGTCTGGAGCCAGCCGCATCCAGAATCCTCCGCGCGCTCTTCTTCATCGGGGCCATTGCCCTGTTTATGATCCACAGCCTCCCGGTCCGCTGGTTCTACCTGCGATTCCTGCCGCTCTCCCTGCTCTGGTTTTACATCGGCGCGGCCGTTACGCTTGCCGGCCTGCTCTTTGCCGTCTGGGCGCGTGTGCACATCGCCGGCAACTGGAGCAGTTCCGTCACAGTGAAACAGGATCATCAGCTCATCATGACCGGCCCCTACGCCGCCGTTCGGCACCCCATCTATACCGGAATGCTCGTGGGATTTCTCGGCAGCGCCATTGCCCTCGGCGAATACCGCGGCCTCCTCGCCCTCTTCCTCGTCTTCTGGATTCTCTGGCTGAAGCTGCGTCTGGAAGAAAAGTGGATGCGCTCCACCTTCGGCAATGCCTGGGAGAGCTACTCGAAGCGCACCGCCGCGCTGGTGCCGGGCATTCTCTGAAACGCGAACTGCAAGCCGAAATCTTTCCCGCCGCGCTACAGTAAATCCAGACCTTATGTCAGCTCCGCACCCCGACTCCGCCCTGACTCCCCTCGCCCATGGCGCGCTCAACCACTGCTTCGGCTGCGGACTGGAGAACCGCTCCGGACTGCGGCTGAAGTTTTTCGTCGACGAGCACGGCTCCATCGTCTGCCACACGCGGCTGGCGTGGCGCTTTTCCGGTCCTCCAGGACATGCCCACGGAGGCATCATCGCCACCCTGCTCGACGAGGCCATGAGTAAGTCGAACCGCGCGCGATCCGTGACCGCAATGACCCGGCAGATGGACGTGGAGTACCTGCGTCCCGTGCCTCTGGGTGCGCCCATTACACTCACGGCCCGGCACGTGAGCGCCAGCGGACGCCGCCATCACTGCGAGGCGCAGATTGCCGATTCATCGGGTCAGGTTCTGGCCACTGCCAAAGCAGTCTTTGTCGCCGTGGATCCGGCCACGCTGCCGCCTGCTTTCCGAAACGCTCGCTAAAGCCGCTTCAGAAAAGCCTTCGCCTGCTCCAGTTCAGGAAAAAGCTTCTCGTCCTGCTGGAATGCGCGCGAATGGATGCACCGGCGGCCATTCTGATGCTTCACCGGATGCCGCAGATGCAGCATCTCGTGGTACATCAGGTACTCGATGGCATAGCGCGGCGTATCCTTTCGGTCAAAGACTCGGCTGATCATGATAGTGTTGTGCGCCGGATCGTAGTGCCCCAGCAACCGCCGCGCGCTCACCTCGCTCCACGTGAGCTGCGGACGCCCCATCAACCCATGGAAGAAGCGCTGGTTGAGCGACTCGAAGACTTCGTCCAGATCGTAGTTTTCGCCCTGCGCGGTCACGATCCGCTTGCGACCGCGCGTCTGGCGAATGCGCTCACTTTGGCGGACCACCGTCTCACTGGTTGTGTAGCGGCGGTAATGACGGGCATGAACCGCATCGACAGGGCGGCGGTACAGCTTGGCCAGAAGGATATGGGCGATGGCGCGGAGCACGCTTTCCGGTGCCCCTTCCAGCAGATCGGAAAGGCTGACGCCGATCTTCCCCTCGCGCAGACGAATCGTCGTATTCAGCGATGTGAAGCGGCGGAAACGGACTTCGATCGGAGGGATGGGCGCTCGGGGACGCAGGGCCCGATATTCCTCGGCAAACAATGCGGCAAGCTGCGGGTTCACTCGAATCTGAGCGTCGCACACGCGGAATCGGAAATCAAGAAGCAGCCGGCCGCTCCGCACTCCGTTACGATAGATGTATCCCAGTTCCCCGGAGTATCCATTGCAGGGCATTGCCACCGAACGAGTGATAACCCCCGCCCGCAACATCGCGGGCAGCCTGAGCCTTCCCGGCGATAAAAGCATCTCGCACCGTTATGCGCTGCTGGGCGGCCTGGCCGAAGGAACCACGAAGCTGACCAATTTTTCCACCGGCGCCGACTGCGCCTCCAGTCTCGGCTGCGTGGCCGCGCTCGGCGCCAGAGTCACCCGCCAGGGCACCGATGTCGAGATCGCTGGCGTGGGCGGCCAGTTTCATCCCTCAGCCGACCCTCTGGACTGCGGCAATTCCGGCTCCACCATGCGCATGCTCTCCGGCCTGTTAGCCGCGCAGAGCGGCCGCTTTACTCTGGTGGGCGACGCATCGCTCAGCCGCCGCCCCATGGAGCGCATCCGCAAGCCTTTGACGCAAATGGGCGCGCGCATGGAACTCACCGAGGGTCATGCGCCTATCACCATCCACGGCGGCCCGCTCCAGGGACTCGATTACACCACCCCTATCCC
>DAHVZZ010000346.1:0-11829 GCA_027323785.1 Acidobacterium sp.
GAGCTTCTGCCAGTTGGCATCGCCCTTGCTGACCGTGGCGTACTCGCGGGTGAAGCTCTCGGAGCTGATGGCCGAAGCAATCGTCTCGGAGACTTCCTTCTGCGAAGGCCAGATGTCGCGCAGAAAGACCGGCTGACCGGACTTGTCCTTGCCGATCGGATCGCGGTCGAAATCGTGATCGATGCGCCCCGCCAGAGCATAGGCCACCACCAGCGGCGGCGACATCAGGTAGTTGGCGCGCACATCCGAGTTGATGCGGCCCTCGAAATTGCGATTGCCGCTCAGCACCGACACCGCCACCAGTCCGTGCTCCTCGATGCTCTTCGAAACATCGGTTGGCAGTGGGCCGGAGTTGCCGATGCAGGTGGTGCAGCCATATCCAACCACGTTGAACCGCAGCTGGTTCAGCCACGGCAGCAGCCCCGCCTTCTCGTAGTAGTCCGTCACCACGCGCGAGCCCGGCGCCAGCGAGGTCTTGACCCACGGCGGAACGCTGAGCCCCTTTTCCACCGCCTTCTTTGCCAGCAGCCCAGCCGCCAGCATCACCGAGGGATTCGACGTATTCGTGCAGCTGGTGATGGCCGCGATCACAATCGAGCCGTGGTCGAGGTACGGATCAACGTCTACGCCGAAGCGCTCCTTCACCGTATGCGCAATGTGTCCGTTGCCGGCAGGCTCGGGAGCGGCATGCGCCGATGCGGCGTTGCCGTTGGCCGACATGTGGCCGCCTTCGCCTTCCCAGCGGATCGCCTGACGACGGTTCACCTTGTCGGCGTTCGGGCCCAGCAGCGAAGGAAGCTGCTTCCTGAAGGCGCTTCCGGCCTCGCGCAGCAGCACGCGATCCTGCGGACGCTTCGGCCCGGCCACGCTCGGCTCCACCTGAGCCAGATCCAGCGACAGCGTCTGCGAGTACTCGGCCTCGGGCGAGTCGGCGGTGTGGAACAGCCCCTGCTCCTTGTAGTACGCCTCGGCCAGCGCAATCTGCTCCGCCGAGCGGCCCGTCAGCCGCAGGTAGCGCAGCGTCTCCGCATCCACCGGAAACAGCCCGCAGGTGGCGCCGTATTCGGGAGCCATGTTGCTGATCGTGGCGCGGTCCGCCAGCGGCAGCTCGGAGACGCCCGGCCCGTAGAACTCCACGAACTTGCCCACCACGCCCAGCTTGCGCAGCATCTCGGTCACGGTCAGCACCAGGTCTGTCGCTGTCGCGCCCTCGCGCAGCTTTCCGGTCAGCCTGAACCCAACCACCTGCGGCACCAGCATCGAAATCGGCTGGCCCAGCATCGCCGCCTCGGCCTCAATGCCGCCCACGCCCCATCCCAGAACACCCAGCCCGTTGATCATCGTGGTGTGCGAATCGGTGCCCACCAGCGTGTCGAAGTAGGCGCGGGGCTTGTCGCCCTCCGTGGTGAAGACCACGCGCGCCAGATGCTCCAGATTCACCTGGTGGCAGATGCCCATCCCCGGAGGTACGGCGGAAAAGTTCCGGAACGCCGACTGTCCCCACTTCAGAAAAGCGTAGCGCTCGCGGTTGCGCTGGAACTCCAGAGCCGCGTTCACCGAGTACGCATTGGCGGTGCCGAACTCATCCACCTGCACCGAGTGGTCGATCACCAGCTCCGCCGGTTGCAGCGGGTTAATCTTCTGCGGATCGCCGCCCAGAACCTTCATGGCGTCGCGCGCCGCCGCCAGATCCACCACCGCCGGTACGCCGGTGAAGTCCTGCATCAGAACACGCGCCGGCATCCACGAAATTTCGCGCGAAGGCTCGGCTTTTGGATCCCACCTGGCGAGGAACTCAATGTCCTCCGCGGTGACGGATTTGCCGTCCTCGTGACGAAGCAGATTTTCAAGCAGAATGCGGAGGCTGAAGGGAAGACGGTTGAGCTGGACGCCGCGCTTTTCAAGCGCACCAAGGCGGAAGATTTCGTATGTCTTTCCGCCGCTCTTCAGTTCGGACTGGCTGCCGAAGGTGTTCATCGGAATTCCTTTCGTGGTCAGGGACGCGGAAGCTTCGCTCACGCACTGCGCGATCAGGCCGCCAGGAGGCGGAGCGGGAGGGACAAATCGGTCAGGAAAAGATGCTTCGTCCACGGTCGGGACGGCCTCGCCGAAACCGGCGAAGAAGCGGGGGAAACGAGACTAATTGGTTCATCGTCACCGCTCCATATTTTATCGCTACCGGGGACCTCGGCGCGGAGCCCCGTCCCCGGCCGCGATAACCGGCGGCCCGTGAAGCCCTGCCGCACTGGCGGCCAATGAGTTAACCATAGTTAATTTCCGTTAACCATGGTTTACTTCCACAGGCCCCCGACCGTAGACTCAGCTCAGCGAAAGTGATCCGGCTGGACGAGCAGGCCTCGGCCCGCATTTCGTTCAATCATGCAATCGGGAGCAGCAAAGAAGTGCGTGCGGAAGCACAATCCAGGGGTAAGAACCGCGCCGTGACCACGGCCGTCGAACCGGTCGTCACTCACGAGGACTACGACCGCGCCCGCGACCGCGCCCGCGTCCGCGCCGCCCGCATGCGCAAAGGCCCGCTCGCGAAACTCTGGCTGCTGTGGCTGCTCATCGGTCCCGGCATCCTGGTCATGCTGGGCGAAAACGACGGCCCCAGCATGCTGAGCTATGCGGCCACCGGCGCGAAGTACGGCATCGGCTTCTTCATCCCCTTTGTCGTTCTCACCTTTGCCATGGCCATCGTGGTCCAGGAGATGACCGTCCGCCTGGGCGCAGCCACCCACCGCGGCCACGCCGAGCTGATCTTCGAGCGCTTCGGGCCCTTCTGGGGCTGGTTCTCCATGATCGACCTCGGCATCGGCAATTTCCTCACCCTCATCACCGAATTCATCGCCGTTCGCGCCGGCCTGGGATTCTTCGGCGTCCCTCCGTGGGCCGCCGTTCTGGTCACTCTGGCCATCCTCTATTCCGCCCTGCTCAGCCACCGCTACTGGACCTGGGAACGCGTGACGCTGCTGGCCGCGGCCTTCAACCTCGTCTTTATCCCCGTCGCTCTGCTGGCCCATCCCCACTGGGGCGAAGTGGGACACTCGTTCCTCACGTGGAAGCCGCTGCCGCCCTTCAACGGAGACATGGTGCTCATCGTCCTCTCCGACATCGGCGCCACCGTCACGCCGTGGATGCTCTTCTTCCAGCAGAGCGCCACCGTCGACAAGGGCATGACCGCCCGGGACATCCGCTACGGCCGGATGGACACCGTTCTGGGCGCGGCTCTTGCGGCCGCCACCGCGCTGGCCACCATCGTCGCCACCGCTCCGCTCTTCGGCAAAATCTCCGCCGGAAATTTCGAGGCGGCGCAGTTTGCCCAGGCGCTTCAACCCATCATCGGCCATCTCGGCGCGGGGCTCTTCGCCCTCGGCATGGTGGAAGCGGGCATCGTCGCCGCCATTACCATCTCCACCTCCTCCGCCTACGCCTTCGGCGAGGTGGCCGGCAAGCCGCACAGCCTCAACCTCCCCGTCAACGAAGGCAAGGCCTTCTACGCCGTCCTGGGCCTCTGCGCGGCGGCGGCCGGAACCATCGTCCTTATCCCCGGACTTCCGCTGGTCTTCGTCGTGCTGGTAGTGAACGTGGTGGCTGTGCTGGCTATGCCGCCGGCTCTGGTCTTTCTCTATCTGCTGGTCAACGACAAGGAAATCATGGGCGGCGTCAGGAGCCCCCGCTGGACCAATGCGCTCGCGCTGCTCGTCGTCCTGATCCTCACCGCGGCGGGCATTCTTTACGGCGTCAGCATCGTGTCGCCCCACGCGCTCGCCTGGCTCGGCGCACACTAAAGCATCCACAGGAGGCGAAATGACGAAGCATGAATTTGTGAGCGACACCGAAGCCGGCTTTGTCCTCTCCGAGTTGGAAACCGATCAGCTGGTGCGCGCCAAGAAGGCCCCCGTCCCCCGTCGCAAACTCCGCGGCGGCGAGCTGGCCATCCTGTGGGCGCTGCGCATTTACCTCGTCTTCATGCTGGCTGTCGTCTGCTGGCAGGCATGGAACGCGACCCGTTAGCTGGCGCTGAACCGGCGCCTGCGATACGCTCGGATTGAGGACACCAAGTTCGATGAAAGTTCTGGTGATTGGCGGAGGTGGGCGAGAACACGCCCTCTGTGTGGCAATTCGGCGTTCGCCGCGCGTAACGGAGCTGGTCTGCGCGCCCGGCAACGGCGGCATTCAGCAGGTGGCGCGCTGCGTGCCCGTCAGCCAGAAGGATCTGGCCGACATGCTGCGCGTCGTCGAAGCGGAGCGCCCCGACCTGACCGTCGTCGGCCCCGAGCTGCCGCTTGCCCTGGGGCTCGTCGATGAGCTGAAGGAGCGCGGCTTCCGCGTCTTCGGCCCCACCCGCGAGGCCGCCCTGCTCGAAACCAGCAAAGGCTGGGCCAAGCGCTTCATGCAGCGCCACAGCATCCCCACCGCCCGCTATGCCGTCTGCACCACCCGCCAGGAGGCGCAGCAGTCGCTCGATCTCTTCCACCTGCCCGTCGTGGTCAAGGCCGACGGCCTCGCCGCAGGCAAAGGCGTCCTGATCTGCGAAAGCAAACAGGAAGCCGAGCGCGCCATTGCCGGCCTCTTCGACGGCGACCTGCTGGGCTCCGCTGAAACCAGCGTCATCGTCGAGGAGTTCCTTACCGGCGAGGAGCTGTCGTTCCTGGCCCTCTGCGACGGCAAAACCGCCACGCCTCTCGTCCCCGCCCAGGATCACAAGCGCCTTGGCGAAGGCGATACCGGTCCTAACACCGGCGGCATGGGCGTCTATTCCACCGATTCCATGCTCGATCCCAAGATGCGCGAGTGGATTCTGCATCACATCGCTCAGAAGACGGTCGACAGCATGGCGGCCGAAGACACACCCTTCGTCGGCGTCCTCTACTGCGGCCTCATGATGACCGCCAAAGGACCCATGGTGCTGGAGTTCAACGCCCGCTTCGGCGATCCCGAAACGCAGGCCATCCTCCCCCGTCTCGAAAGCGACCTGGTCGAGGCTCTGGAGGCCTGCGTCGACGGCCGCCTGAGCCAGAGCGAGTTCCGCTGGAAACCCGGCGCCTCCGCCTGCGTTGTCGCCGCCTCAAAGGGCTACCCCGGCAGCTACACCGCCGGTTACCCCATCAGCGGCCTCGAAGATGCCGCCCGGGTTCCGGGAGTCGAGGTTTTCCACGCCGGAACCACCTTCGACGAGGGGCAGTTCCGCACCGCCGGCGGCCGCGTCCTCGCCGTCACCGCCACCGGAGACACCCTGCGTCAGGCCCTCGACTCGGCGTATGACGCCATCGGCCAGATCTCGTTCGACGGCATGGTTTACCGTCGAGATATCGGGCACCGGGCTCTCAGGTCGTAGCCTCGCACCGCGACCACAAACCGGGAATCGGCCGCTTTTCCGTGAACTTCCTGAATCCTGGCAATGCTATGATTTTTCATATTTATTCATGGGATTCCACGCGAATTGGTATGTCTCGAGTTTCAGGCCTCCTCCGAAGGCAAATGCCTGCTCACTGTTTCGTCTTAAAATGAATAGGATACGCATCTCAAAAGAGATACCGCTTTTGGAATTCGCGATGGCAGGGAACTTGCATTCCACCGCTTCCGAGGAGAACTCTGGCTGCCAGACGCAGCCAGGCATTTCCGTGCTCCCCAGTTTCCAATTCGGTTAACATCGTCGCCTGGCCATGGAAAAGGCATATAAAACTCGCATCATCGCTCTCCTGTTGGCGCTGGCAACCGCCACAGCGGTGATCTTTGCGGTTTTCAATTTCGACCAGGAAAACCACTGGGCCTCAGCCTGGCCCACCGACGGCGTAACCTGGTTCGAAGCCCATGGCGGCCTCCGCGCCGAGCGAGTCCCTGCCAACAGCCCCGCCGAACTCGGCGGCGTCAAGCAGGGCGATCTGCTCCTCCAGATTCGCACCGTCCAGAACGGCACCCCGGTGCCAGTCACCCGCGTCTTCCAGTTGATGCAGGAGATGCATCACGTAGGCGTCTGGAACACCATCCACTACACCCTCGAACGCCATGGCGTCGTCCTGCCCGACGTCCCCGTCGACCTCGTTCCGCAGAACGACAGCAACAACCAGATGTTCCGGCTGATCGCCCTGGTCTACCTCGGCATCGGCCTGTATGTTCTGCTGCGACGCTGGACGGCTCCGCACTCCACCCACTTCTATATCTATTGCCTGGCGTCCTTCGTCCTCTACTCCTTCTGGTACACCGGCAAGTTCAATACCTTCGACTGGATCGTCTACTGGTGCGGCATAGGAGCGGCTGCGCTCCAGCCTGCCCTCTTCCTGCACTTCGCCATCGCCTTCGCCCGCGAGAGGAAGAAGTGGCGCGGCTGGATCGTCGCCCTCACTTACCTGCCGGGCGCCGCCGTGGTCGGCCTGCAGATCTTCGCGCAGACTGAGTTTCAGGCCACCGAGGTTCTCCGCCACCGCCTCGACCAGATTTCAACCGGCTATGAGGCGCTCTTCTACGTGCTGGCGTCTCTGGTCTTTTACGTCCATTACCGCAAGGCGCAGGCCCCGCTGCAGCGTCAGCAGCTCCGCTGGCTCACTCAGGGCACCGTCCTCGCCGTGGCCCCCTTCACCCTGCTGGCCGCCATTCCCTATATGGCCAATGTGGCCATGCCCGATCCGGTCACGAAATTCGCCGGCATCTGCATGGTGATTCTGCCGCTCACCTTCAGCTGGGCCATCGTCCGCTACCGCATGATGGACGTGGACCTGATCTTCAAGCGCAGCGTCACCTACACCCTGGCCACCGCCGCCCTGGTCGGCGTCTACTTTGCTCTGGTCGCGGTCGCCGCCGAAATCGTCCGCAAGAGCCTGCCCGGCCTGGGCGTCTGGGGCCTGCTGGCGGCCATCGTCGTCACCGCCCTCCTCTTCGATCCGCTCAAGCGCATGATCCAGCGCAAAGTGGACAAGCTCTTCGACCGCCAGACCTACGACTACCGCTCCACCCTCATCGACTTCGGGCGGGGCCTGAGCTCCTTCACCAATCTCGAAGCCCTGCTCCACGCCATCGTCGACCGCCTGCCGCGCACCCTCGGTGTGGAACGCGTCGCCGTCTTTCTGGCCGACGCTCCCACCCAGTACCAGCTGGCCGCCCAGCATGGACTGGCCGCCGTGTCGGCCCTGCCCCTCGACCTCGGCTTCCTCGATTTCGACGGCCAGGATGCCGGCTCCCACCTCTTCCTCGAAAATCCCCAGCAGGCCCTGCACCTCACCGAGCCCCAGCAGCGCACCGTTGCCGCTCTGGATATGAACTACTTCCTCCCCTGCCGCGTCGGCGTGCCCGGCGCGCGCGACTGGGAGATGCGCGACCGTACCATTGCCGTCATCGGCCTCGGCCGCCGCGCCGGCGGCGACTTCCTCTCCAGCGAGGACATGGAGCTGCTCGAGTCCCTCGCCGGCTACATCGGCATCGCTCTGCAGAACGCGCGCCTCTACGCCAGCCTCCAGGAAAAAATCGTCGAGTACGAGCGCCTCAAGGAATTCAACGAGAATATCGTCGAATCCATCAATGTCGGCATCCTCGCCATCGATCCCGAAGAACGCATCGAAAGCTGGAACTCGCAGATGGAAGTCCTGTTCGCCATGCCGCGCCGGGATGCTCTCCGTCAGCCCCTCGATGCCGTCTTTCCTCCGGAACTGGTGCAGGAGTTTCACCGGGTAAAAGACCAGCCGGGCGTGCACAACCTCTACAAATTCCGCCTCGACACCCCCGCCGAAGAGTCGCGCATCGCCAATATCGCCATCGCCCCGCTGGTCTCCCGCGACTTCAAAACCCTCGGCCGCATCATCCTCATCGACGACATTACCGACCAGACGCAGATGGAAGGCCAGCTCGCCCAGGCCGAAAAGCTCTCCTCCATCGGTCTGCTCGCCGCCGGCGTCGCCCACGATGTCAATACCCCTCTGGCCGTGATCTCGTCTTATACACAAATGATGTCGAGGCAGCTCCGCGGCGACGAGCGGCTTGGCCCGCTGCTCGAAAAGATCACCCAGCAGACCTTCCGCGCCTCGGAGATCGTCAACGGCCTCCTCAACTTCTCCCGCACCAGCGGCGCTGAGTACCGCGAGACCGACGTCAACGCCATCATTCACGACACTCTGACCCTGCTCGAACACCAGTTCAAAACCGCCCAGATCCGCGTCGAAGCCAGCCTGCTTCCCGGCCTTCCGCCCATCCTCGGCAACTCCGGCAAGCTCCAGCAGGTCTTCCTCAATCTCTTCCTCAACGCAAAAGACGCCATGACCGGCTCGGGCGAGGAACGCACCCTGCGCGTGGCTACCGAAGCCAATGGCCACGTCAGTATTTCCATCGCCGACAGCGGCTCGGGAATCGCGCCCGAACATCTGCGGCGCATCTACGATCCATTCTTCACCACCAAGACGGCGCGGCGCGAAGGACAGCCGCGCGGAACAGGACTGGGCCTCGCAGTGACGTACGGCATTATTCAGGAACATTCGGGAAAGATCCACGTGGAAAGCAAAGTGGGTGAAGGAACCACCTTTTATCTGGAATTTCCCATGCTGAGGAAGCCGGCTCATGTCTGAGAGCACCCTGGTAGCGACGCCTGTGAATAACCTGGGCCACGAAACCGGGCAGCGCATTCTCATCATCGATGACGAGGCGGCCATCCGCGAGTCTCTGGAGACCCTTCTTGCCCTCGAAGGCTACACCGTCCAGACCGCCGAGAACGGCGAACTGGGACTGGAGAAGATCGGCGAACAGGCATTCGATCTCGTCCTGCTTGACCTCGCCCTGCCCGGACGCAACGGCATTGAGATCCTCGCCGGCATTCGCGAGCGCCACGCATCCCTGCCCGTCATCATGATCACCGCCTTCGGCACCGTCGGCAACGTGGTCGACGCCATCCAGGGCGGCGCGCAGAACTTCATCCAGAAACCCTGGGACAACGAAAAACTGCTCGCCGATATCCGCGCCGCCATCGCCCGCTATCGCGCCGAAGAGGAAAACGTCCAGCTCAAGCGCGCCCTGCGGCAGCGCTACAACTTCCCCAACATCGTCGGCAAAAGCGACCCCATGCTCCGCATCTTCGACCTCGTCGCCCAGGTCGCGCCCTCGCGTTCCACCGTGCTCATCCAGGGCGAAAGCGGCACCGGCAAGGAACTGATCGCCAAGGCCCTCCATTCCAATTCTCCGCGCCGCGACAAGCCCTTCGTGCCCATCAACACCGGCGCTATGCCCACCGACCTGCTCGAATCCACCCTCTTCGGCCACGTCAAGGGCGCCTTTACCTCCGCCATTGCCGCGAAAAAGGGCCTCTTCGAAGTCGCCAACGGCGGCACTCTCTTCCTCGACGAAATCGGCACCATGGGCATGGACACCCAGGCCAAAATCCTCCGCGTCCTCCAGGACCGCCGCTTCATGCAACTCGGCGGCGTCCAGGAAATTCAGGTGGACGTGCGCATCATCGCCGCCACCAACGTCGATCTCCGCCAGGCCGTCCGCGACGGCAAGTTCCGCGAAGACCTTTTCTACCGCCTCAACGTCATCGCCATTGAGCTGCCTCCCCTGCGCAGCCGCAGAGAAGACATTCCCCTGCTCGCCAACCACTTCCTGCAGCGCTTCGCCGAGGAAAACGGCTTCGCGACCCGCTCCTTCGCCCCCGACGCCATGCGCGCGCTGGTCGATTACGACTGGCCCGGCAACGTCCGCGAACTCGAAAACGTCATCGAGCGCGGCGTCGTCCTTTCCTCCGGCGCCACCATCGGCTCCGACCTTCTCCCCGGTCACCTTACCGGGTCCAGCTATTCCAGCAGCCTCCTCGAGCACAGCCCCGACGCCTCCCTCTTCGACATCATGGAAGACATCGAGCGCCGCATCATCGTCGACAAGCTGGAGCGCTGCAACTGGAACCAGACCGACGCCGCCGAGCAGTTCCGCGTCCCGCTGTCCACCCTCAACCAGAAAATCAAACGCCTGAATATCGAAATCAGGAAGCGCGGCCGCGACTAGCCCCGCGCTCTCCGCCGCCATAGCCCTCCGGAGTGCCATCCCAGGGGCCCTCTCGGGCGATGACCTTCCGGATGCCCCGGTGCTACATTCCGTCCATGAAGGCCGCGCACCGGCTCCATCCCGCCGCTCTAGCAGTCCCCGTGCTGCTGCTCTGCTTCCCGGTCGCCGCCCACGCTGACGCCGGCCTCCCCATGCTCCCCGTCGGCTGGCCGAAGCTGCTGCTCTATCTCGCCGCCGTCATCGCCATTGAAACCGCCTACCTCCAGGAAAAACTCCGCTCCAACTGGCGCAGAACCGCCGTCGCCGTCACCGGAGCCACTCTCGTCACCACTGGCCTCGGCTATCCGCTCGCATGGCTCATCTTTCAGATCTTCAACGCCGACCTCCACATGCAGTCCGGTCCCACGGACATCCTCAGCCGCCCTGCTGCCATGTCCGCGTGGATCTCCGCCCAGCTCTTTCCCGCATGGTACGGATCCCAGCAGATCTGGCCCGAACTGGGCGTCTTTCTCGTCCTGCTTGTGCCCGGCTACCTGCTCTCCGGCCTGGTCAAGGTCTGGGTCCTCGACAGCTACGACCTCCTCGGTACGCATGGCCACGCCCGCACCAGCGTCTGGCATGCCAACCGCCTCTCGTATCTCTTCGTCGCCGTCGCCGGATGCCTGTTCCTCTACACCAGCCAGCAGTAGTGACCACCCGCCGCATCCCCCGCCCCGCCTCTTCTGTTACGATTTCGGCGGATGGGACCCACTGCCCAGGAACTGGCCGCCCACTACGCCGAGATGAGCGAAACCGAGCTGATGGAGCTCGCCCGCTCCTGGGAGGGCCTCACCCCCATCGCCCAGCAGGTGCTGCGCGCCGAGTTTGACCGGCGTCGCCTCCAGCCTCCCCTGCTCGAAGCCCCCCGCCCCGACGAAACCCGTCGCCTCGTCACCATCCGCCGCTACCGCGACCTCGCCGAAGCCTTCGTTGCCCGCTCCCTGCTCGAATCCGCCGGCATCACCGCCTGGATCGCCGACGAAAACCTGGTCCGCCTCGACTGGTTCTACTCAAACCTCGTGGGCGGCATGCGCCTCCAGGTGGACGCCGGCGACGAGGCCGCCGCCCGCGAAATCCTCGAAGAGCGCGGCCCTCACATGATGCCCCTCGAAGAGCTCGAAGGCCTCGAAAATCGCGAGGACTACGTCCAGCCAACCTGCCCCCGGTGCGGCTCCACCGACCCGGCCTTCGTCGGCATGGTCGGCGACGGCGCTCGCTGGATGTGCCCCTTCTGCCGTATCCAGTGGACCGAGCACGACGAGCCGGAGCCCCGGCAGGGCTGACTGCCTATTCCGACGCCGTCACCAGATTCCACACCGGATACTTGCTCTCCGCCGCGCTCCTGTCTTTTGGAAACGTCGCCTTTACCGTCACAAATCCGCTCTCCGTGCGGCAGGCCACCATGCGAGCGTCCCGGACGCTGAGCCGCAGCTGCCGCAGCGGCTTCCCCGTGTCCGGATCGAATTCCACAATGCGCTGCGGCGTGTGGTCGCCGGCCTCGCCGTAAACCCGTGCATACCAGAAGGAACCGCTGGACGGAATCAGCGAATCCACCCGCGCGCCCGGCGGCAACTGCAGCCGCACCTCGTTCACAATGCCCGAATCCCCGATCACCAGCACCGGAAAATCCGTCCCCGACTGCACAAACAGCACATCGTCTCCCCACGGCACGAACCTGCCCGCCGACGCCACAGTGTCCGTATACCCCGGCGGCGTGCCGCGCTCCCCCGGATACAGGCGTCTGAGATTCCGCGAGGAATACAGCCCCGAGCCGGTCAGATTCAGCGACTCAGGATTGCGCCCATCCCG
>DAHVZZ010000373.1:0-12352 GCA_027323785.1 Acidobacterium sp.
AGCGGCGTACCGAGTGATCTTGTGAAGGAGTGGGTGGGACATTCCAACCTGCAATCGACTTCGCTCTATACGCACTTTCAGGAAGATTTCCGCCAGAGAGTCGCGTCAGAGTTGGGTCTGTTTGCACAGGAAGGCGTGGCAGAAAAATTGCCCGTTGGTCCCAATGGTCCCACTTTTCCACAGGAAAGCGCTTTTTCCTGATTTGCAGCTCTTCGCCGTAAGGCTTTTTCTTTGAAGGACTAATCAGCGGCTGAAGATGGTCGGGGAGAGAGGATTTGAACCTCCGACCCCCTGGTCCCGAACCAGGTGCTCTACCAGGCTGAGCCACTCCCCGACGTTTTGGCACACGGCTGGCAAGCAGCAGCTCCTGGAGAGGCTGCTCCGCAAACGCCAGCGTTCTCTCAGAGTGTACCAAAGAACCGCGAACCAAAGAACGATGGGCCTACGGCGGCAAGGATGGAATCGTGCGGAGGCGAGGGGTCGTCTGCCGGGCAATAACAACCCCATGTCCGGAACGGAAGCATGGGGTTGGTGAAGGCTCGGCAGGGGTGGCGCGGCTATTTTGACTTTGCCGCGGCGGCGCTGTTTGCCTGTTCTCTGGCCTCGATAATGGAAGCCGGCAGGGTGTGCTTCTGGAAGAAGGCCCAGACGGCAGCATTCACTGAGCTGTAGTCGGCCTCATAGGAGCCATTGTCAAACGGGCGGATGTCGAGATCAAAAGGAAAGCCGGCGGCCTTGAAGGCGGCGGCCTCATTGGTGACGACGCTGTAGGCGATTCTGGGGTCTTTCCTGCCATACCAGAAGAAAAAGGGCTCTTTGTACGCAGCATGCTTGAACAGGTAGTAGTCATTGGGCAGGACGACGCCGTCCTGGGTAGCCGTTGCCGCCCAGAAGGTGGAATCGTACAGGCCCACAATGGTGGCAAAGGTGCCGCCGCCCTGATTTCCGAACAGATAGACGCGCTGCGGGTCAATAGGATGGACCTTATTGACCTCAAAGACAACGGAGTGGAGGAAAGCAGCGCCATCCGTCGTTGTCTTCCAGATGGAATTTTCCTGCGCTTCAGGAGAGATGATAATGATACCGTTTTCGCGGCCGAAGTTCTTCCAATAGCGCATGACTCCCTGGGCATAGGCACCCTGGCGATGGATTACAACAATCGCCGGCAGCGGCTTATCGGCAGGGGCATTGGGAGGAATCTCGTAAAGATACATGCGTTCCCGCCTCTGGAATTTGAAGTGGGCGGTGACCACCCCGGCGCCAGCGCTCCCACTGTGATGATTCTTCTTTTTCTTCCTGCGGGCGAAAGCAGGGTTGATGCACACGAGGACAAGCAGGACGAGGCATAACGCAACAGCAATACGTTTCATTCAGCACTCCCGAGACGAAGCTAAAAGGTGCCCTTCATTATCCGCCATGAAAACGGTGACAGTAAAGCTTTGGGGGGCGGGGGCCATTCTCGGGAGCGTTCGGGATGGTGGGACAGAAGGTCAGGAAGAGCGCGCGAGGAGGCCATAGCCGGATACAATCGAAGGAGAAACCCCGAAAAGGCTCGATCGTAGTGATCGGAAATCTCTTTCGCAAAAATCGCGGTGAAGAGGCCAGGGAGCGGCCTACCCTGCTCACCGGTCCGCGCATACCGCGCCACTCCAGCGGCTGGCAGGCGCTGCTGAAACACCTGCGTGAGGAAGACAACCTGCGGGTGCTGGATATCGGGCCCACTTCGCCGCAGAACATCAACTTTCTGACGGGGATGGGGCACAGCGTCTACATGGCGGATGTGGTTCACGAGTCGCTGCGCGGTGGATGGGAGATGGCTCCGGCGGAGCCTGGCGAGCAGCCGGGGTTCGACGTCAGGGGATTTTTCGAGCAGAACCTGAACTTTCACGGGCGGCAGTTCGATGTGGTCCTGCTGTGGGCGACGATGGACTATATTCCGGGCGCGCTGACGGCTCCGCTGGTGGAGCGGCTGAGGGAGGCGACGACGCCGGGCGGCAAGGTTCTGGCTATTTTTCACAGCAAGATGGAAGGGCCATTTACCGCGTACTGCCGTTATCACCTGACCGAGGGAACCGAGATCGAAATGCAGGAGACGGATCCTTTCCCGGTGCGGCGTGTCTACACGAATCGCAGCATCGAGCGTCTGTTCGAGGGATTTTCCGGCAGCCGCTTTTTTCTGGCTAAGGACAACCTGTACGAGGTGATTCTGACGCGGTAGGCCGGCTGCGCCGGACCGCTGGGGGATTTGCCGGCGGGTGGTAATAAATTCCGGTAACAACACCTTCGGGAATTCCGGAACCTGGGCGCTGCGGTCTGCGTATGATTGCCCATGAGCGTTGCGGGCGCCATTTCGTGGAACCTGGGAGCGATGGGGTTTCCTGCCGCACGGCGGTCAGCCGTTGTGCAGCAGGCCACACGGCCCCGGCAGATGCAGGCGCAGGAAGGCGCCGCGGTAAAACCAGCTGAACGCTGGCAGCGCAAAGAGGGGTCGCTGGAACGGACCGGGGAACGGGTACTGGAGAAGTCTGTGGAAGCCGAATGGCAGATTCTCGTGGAGCGGTGCCTGCACGGGGATTCCCTTGCCTGGACGGAATTGGTCCGCGCGCATCACAGACGAGTGTATGGGTTGTGCTTCCGCTTTACCGGATCGGCGAGCGACGCCGAGGATCTGACGCAGGACGTTTTCCTGAAAGTCTACGGAAACCTTTCCAGTTTCGATCTGGCGCGGGGGAGTTTCCAGACGTGGATCACGACGCTGACCCGTAATTTGCTGGTAGACCATTTCCGGCGCACGCGGGGCCAGCGGGTTACTGACTCGATGGATGCGGGCTGGGACGCCGACAGCGACGAAATGCCGATGGCGCAGAGGCTGGCGGATGGCGGCCCAACCCAGCACGACCATGCGGTTCAGAAAGAAATTGAGAAGATGGTACAGGAGGCGCTGACGAAGATTTCTCCGGAGCTTCGTGAGGCTGTCATCCTGCGGGACCTGCAGGATCTTGACTATAAAGAGATTGCACAGGTTTTACGCATCCCCGAGGGGACGGTGAAGTCGAGGATCAGCCGGGGGCGCGCGGAACTGGCACGTTTACTGGAACGTAATAAGCAGCAGGTGGTTTGAGTGGCGGACAGAGGCAAATTCGGACAGGCACCCGACGCCACACCGGGCGGAGGCGGGCTCCGCTGCGAGGCCTGGGAGGCGCTGCTGGCCGATGCCCTGGATGGGATGCTGGAAGCGAGGGAGGCTGCGGCCTTCGATGCTCACAGCCTGACGTGCGGGGCTTGTGGCGACTTGCTGGCGCACGCGCGGCAGGGGCAGCAGTGGCTCGGATACCTCCATGGCGAGCCGGAAGCGCCGCCCGCGTTGCTGGAGAAGATTCTGGATAAGACGACCGGGGCTGGAGCGATTCCTGTGCAGCTGGTTGCAGCAGGGGCCGGGCGTGGAGCGGTTGCGGTGGCTGCCCCACTGCCGCGACGCCGGAGCTTTCATGAAACCCGGATTCTGATGACGGTGGCGATGGCGTTCTGCTCGATCGCGCTGACGCTGGACATGGTGGGTGTGCGGCTGAATGATATTCGGCTGGCGGATCTGCGGCCGTCGGCGATCGGGAGCACGATTTCGAGGCAGTTCTATGGGGCGCGGGGTCAGGTGGTGCAGTTTTACCAGAACCTGCGCTTCGTTTACGAGCTGGAATCGCGTATGCGGGAGCTGCGGCGCAGCGAAGAGGCGCAGCCTTCCGCTCATCACGCCGCGCCGCAGAAGAGCACGCCGCCGGCGCGAAACACCAACAAGGATGGGCTGCTGAATCCCGGACCCGGTGCGGTGGTGCATGCGCAGGATCCGGTGGGCGCCTGGAGCGGATCGGGCGCGCCCATTCCTGAACAGATCAGTCAGAAAATCAAGGCAAACCATTTGAACTCCCTGGGTCAAAACAGGGCCGGGCCGCGGCGGACGCAAGAAGCCGCCGGGTACGAAGGAAGGAGCCTGGCATGAACTATTGCGTGAACCATCCCGATGCAGCTGTCACCGCCTATTGCCAGAATTGCGGTAAGGGTCTTTGCTCAGCCTGCGTTCGTACGCTGCAGGGCAACATCTTCTGCGAGCAGTGCTATGGGGTCCGCGCGGCGCCGCCACCCCCACCCGGGGCGATGCCTCCGGGCTATGTACCGCCGCCGCCATCGATTCCAAATCCGGGACTGGCAGCGATCCTTGGGTTTATCCCCGGTGTTGGAGCGATGTACAACGGGCAGTACATCAAAGCGATCGTCCATGTGCTGGTGTTTGTGGTTCTGATCGGCATGTCGGGGCGCTACGGATTTTTTGGCATCCTGATCGGGTTCTGGGTTCTGTATCAGGTGTTCGACGCGCATCAGACGGCGAAAGCGCGGCGCGACGGTCTGCCTTTGCCCGATCCGTTTGGCCTGAACGAGCTGGGAAACCGTATTGGGGGCCATACCCCGCCGCCGCCACCGGCGGGCATGCCGGGGGTGGGCGCGCCAGGAGCCAATCCTTACACGGACTGGGGCGAGCAGGTCAATCGCCAGACGCAGCAGTGGGGCGATCAGGTGAGCCGGCAGGCCCAGCAGTGGGGCGAACAGGTGGGCCAATGGGGCGATCAGGTGCGCCAGCGCATCGTGGATGAGTCCCATCGGGCGGCGTATTCGTGGCAGCAGGGACCGCCGGCGGGGCCACAGGCGGGACCACAACCGGGGCCGACGGCTGCGGGCTTTACGGCTGCGACGCCTCCGCCGCCGGGTGCGGGTTATCCGCCACCGCCAGGTTATCCGCCACCCCCGCCGGGATGGGGCCCCGGGGCCGTACCGCCGATCCCGCCGGCTCCTCCGGAGATTGAGCTGGAGCGCGCGCGGCGGGAACCGATCGGGGCGATTGTACTGATACTGCTGGGAATGCTATTCCTGTTCAACACAATGGGCTTCTTCAGCTTCGGATGGATCAGTCACGGATGGCCGTGGGTGATTGTGATTATCGCCGTGTGGCTGCTGGTAACGCGTGCGGGGCATCACGGGCGGTTCGGTTTTCCGACCCATCCGGGATACCAGCCTCCGCAGCCGCCGCCGGCCGCGGAGCAGGAACAGTCGAAACCTACGGGAGGCACCCAGTGAACTCATATATCTTTCTGCGTCGCCTCCGCGGGCCGATCATTCTGCTGATCTTCGGCATTACGGCGATTCTGGACCAGTACACGTCGATTCATTACGGGCAGAGCTGGCCACTATATCTGATCGCGCTGGGGCTTCTGAAGCTGGCGGAAAGCGCTGTGCTGGCTCACAATCCTCCGCCTCCTCCGGGACAATATCCGGGGTATCCGCCGCAGGCTGGACCAGGTTATGGCAATCCGGCTGGCTCGGGGTACCAGTCCGCCTCCTGGGCCGGGCCTTCCGATCCCGCATCCACAGCCATCGTGCCATCGCAGGGCGAGGAAAGAAGGTAACCATGGCCGGTGCGCCTCCGCCCTATTCTCCGTACGATGCGCGCGCTCAGGCGCGGCAGGCGAAATATGCCGCCAAAGCACAGCGGCGGCAATGGAAAGCCCAGGCACGGGCGCAGAAGTATTACTACCGCAGCTACTGGCGGGGATTCCGCCGGCCGTCGTTTGTGGGTCCGCTGGTGCTGCTGGGAATTGGCATTGTCGCCCTGCTGATCACGACTGGGCGGATGGACGCCGCCCAGTTCTGGGGCTGGTATGCGCACTGGTGGCCGGTGCTGCTGATCGGACTGGGGGTTTTGCTGCTGGCCGAGTATTTCATCGACTGGGGCAGCCCGGGAGCCGGACACCGCTCGGCAGGGGGACTGGTATGGGTGGTGATTCTGCTGGTGTGTTTCGGGTGGATGTCCCGCTATGGGCATCTTGTGGGGCCGTTCGCCTGGCAATTCGGTAACAGTAACGACAATTTCTGGAACTGGATGGGGCCGGAACACGACAATAACGTGCAGATCGATCAGGCGATCAGCGCGGCCAAACCCTCGATCAGCATCACGAATCCGCGAGGCGATGTGACGATTTCCGCCTCAGAGGACGGACAGCTGCATCTGCGCGCGCATGAGATGGTCTACCGCAATTCGCGAAAAGAAGCGGAAAAGATCTTTGGGGACATCAGGCCGAAAGTGGATGTTTCGGGCAGCGGCGCGGTGATCACGGTGCCGCAGAAGTCCGGGGCGGCAGTGGATCTGACAATCCAGATCCCGGCGGCTTCCTATGCCACGGTGATGGCGGACAACGGGGACGTGACGATTGACGGCGTCAACGGGGGAGCCGCGGTCACCGACCATCACGGCGACGTGAGGCTGGCGGCTATCGGCGGTGAGGCGATCGGGCACATGAGCCGGGGGGACTTTTCCGCCCACAACGTGCAGGGGCGCGTGCTGGTGGATGGGCACGGGGATGACGTTACACTCTCAGCGGTTCAGGGATCGGCCAGTGTCGACGGGGAATTCTACGGGGACATCCACATGGAGCAGGTGGGTGGTTCGGTACACTTCCATTCGAGCATGACGACCTTCGATATTCCTCATCTGCTGGGATCGCTGACGCTGGACAATGCCGACCTGAGTATCAACAAAGCCGCCGGGCCGCTGCAAATCACCGCCAAATCCAAGGACATCGATCTGACGCAGATCGCGGGCGACGCGGACATCCAGAACCGCAACGGCGATATCGATCTGGTTGCGGCTCATCCACTGGGCAATCTGCAGATCAGTAACAATACCGGTGACGTGATTGTGACCATGCCGCAGAATGCGGGTTTTACGGTGACGGGCAGCACCAGCACGGACGAAGCGATCCACACCGACTTTCCGCTTAAAACAACGACTGCGGGAGGGCACCAGACGCTCAGCGGGACTGTGGGCAACGGCACAGTGCATCTGGAGCTGAAGACCGAGCATGGCAATCTGGAGATCCGCAAGGGAGTCGCCGCCACACTGTCGCTGAGCGCACCGGTGCCGCCCTCGCCCCCGGCGCCTCCGCAGGCAGTGAGACATTTCCATGTGCCTCCCGGGGAGAATCCGGCGGTGAAGGAGCAGTAAGGGATATCAGGAAAGGTTATGACCGGCTGAGCGATCTATCGCGCAGCCGGTTGTGTTTTTTGCAGGTCAAAGAGCGGACGCACCAGGTCCTCGATCTGCCGCAGCACCTGATCCAGCGTGAGATTGGTTGAATCGATCACGACCGCGTCAGGAGCAGGACGGAGGGGAGAACTGGTACGGTTGCGATCGCGATCGTCGCGTTCCCGCAGCTCCCGCGAGACGGTCAGGTGCTCCGGCGCGGAACCGCTGGCGGGGCCACCGTCCATGTTCTGCTCGTAGCGCCTCCGGCTGCGTGCTTCCGGGGAGGCGTCGAGAAAGACTTTGACGTCGGCATCGGGAAAAACGACCGTTCCGATGTCGCGGCCTTCCATAACCACACCGCCTTTGCGTCCCAATTCGCGCTGCAGGTTAACCATCCACACGCGAATGGCGGGATGGACGCTGACCCGCGAAGCACCCTGGGTCACGTCGCTGTCGCGGATCCGCTCGGTGACGTCCTGGCCATCGAGGAAGACGCGGTTGCCGGAGCGTTGCGACTCCAGGGTGATGGCAGTTTCCGCAGCGAGCCGCTCGAGTGCGGGCGCGTCGTCGAAATCCTGATCGGAGAGGATGGCCTTGAGGGCAAAGGCTCGATACATCGCTCCTGTTTCGAGGTTCAGGAGTCCGAAATGCTGTGCCAGATGACGGGCGACCGTGCTTTTTCCGGCTCCGGCCGGGCCGTCAATGGCGACGATGGGACCGCGATTCATTCAGGGCTCTCCTCCTTGCGCGGGCTCCGACTTTTCGGGCCGGGTCGACTGGTGCGTCCGCTTTGCGCACCGAAGCCGCGGCCCGCAGGCCTGCCGGGTTTGCCGCCGGGCTTACCGGGGCGCTCGTTCCGGCCTCCGCGTTCGAAGGGTTTCGCCCGGAAGTCCCGGCGTCCGGCCGGGCGGTTTCCGGTACCTTCGCGGGGAGGCCGCTCCCGATCACCTTCCGTGCGGCGCGGACGGCTCTCGCCGGGTTTGGCGAAGCGCTTACCGGCAAATCCGCCTGCGGGTCTGCCCGGCGACGAGGGTTTCCGCCCGAAGGAGGGTTTCCCGGCAAAGGGAGGCTTTCGACCAGACGCAGGCTTACCCGCGAAACGCGGCCGTTCCTCACCAGGCGCGGCATCCTGGCGCGGACGGCGCTCACGGTCGGAGAACCGGGCTGGAGTCTCTGCGCGGGGCCCGCGTTTCTGCCAGGGACGCTCCTCTCGCCGCTTTTCACCCGATGCGGGGCCTTGTTTTTCAATCCACGCCCGCTTCGGCCGTTCTCGATCGCCAGTGAAGGCGCGCCCAGCCCGGTCAGGCTTCTCGCCGAATTTCGCTGGGCCACGCTTCTGCCATGGCTTTGCGTTGCGCTGGCCCATGCCAGCTCCGCGCTGCGCCGGTCTGGAGCCGCGCTGTTCGGGGCGCTCGCGGCGTTCCTCGCCAGCGCCTTCGCCCGCTTCGCGCCTGGGCGCAAACTTCTTTGGGGCGAATTTCTTTGCGCCAAAGCGGCCGGCTCCGAACTTTCCGCCCCCGGTTTTCTCTTTCTCAAACTTCCCCGCGCCGAATTTTTTCGGGCCGAAAGGCCGTGCAGCGGGTCGGCTTTCCGCCGGCTGCCATTCCCGCTTCGGAGCACGGCGATCGAAGGGACGCTTCTCTTCGCGATTCGGCGCCTCCGTGCCGGAAACGGTTTTGGCTGCGGGTTGAAACTCCCGCCGCGGCTCCCGCCCAGGGGCACGTTCCTGGCGCATGGGGGGCCGGGTGGCACCGGGACGCCTGAAGGGGGCCCGGTCCAGGCGCGGGGATTGGTTCACGGGTGCTTCCGCAGGTGGCGTTTCCGATTCTGGCTCCGGGGGGAAGTCGGGCAGCGTTCCCGGGAGGAAGAGGAGGGTGTGCGAGCCCAGAGACATCGTGCCAAACGAACGGGCGGCGGTCATGCCGTGCAGGACCTCGCGGATGCGGGACCGAGCAGTTAGAGGGGAGAGGAAAATCTCCGCCTCTTCCGCGGTGGCCGCAATGGCGGAGCGGATATATAGAGAGAGCAGCGCGGAAATGGCGGTGGCCTGGGCCGTGTTCGAGGCGCGCTTCAATTCGGGCTCGTAATGGTCCTGCAGGAGGTTCCAGATCGTGGGTTCCGTCGGCACATAGGTGGGAACTGCCCGCATGGTGGTCCACAGCTCGATGAGCGCCCGGAGCACCGCGGCCTCGGTCACCTCGCGGCCCAGCTCCTGGCGAATTTCGGCGGCGGTTCTGCCGCCCTGACGATTCAGGATTTCCCAGGTGCGGACCACAATGGGAGAGGTGCGTCCTGCCGGGGCGGTCTTCCACTGCCGGTCGGCGCGGATGGCGATGACCCAGGGCAGGACTTCGCGGGAGACGAGGAAGTCCGGTTGTTCGGTGAAGGTGCCCATCAGGTTCAAGGCGACCGCGGACTTTGCGGCCACCAGGCGGGCGGCCAGCTCCATGGCGGATGCGACTGTGACAAGGGATGGGGTGGGGTTCGGCGCGCCCAGGGTCGCCTCAACAAATGAAGGAGCGGGTGTGGGCAGTTGCGCGGTCCGCGGCAAAAAGAGGGCCAGGCCGAAGTCGTTCAGCCAGGCGACCGCATCGTCGAATGTAGCGAGTGAGAGGGAGGCGAGCGCGGGTGCTTCGTCGCCGGAAGACGCGGCGTTCTGGCGCCACAGCGCGGCGCGCGCGTTTTGTAATTGTTGCTGATTCAAGACAATCCTGCCTGGCGGACGCCAAAGATGCTGGAAGTACGGGCCTAAATCCGCTGAAAGGCCCGCTGGATATCTTTCCATGAATATCGTAAAGCAATCGGCCTTCCATGCGGGCAGCTGGTGGGATGCTCGGTGCGCGCCAGCTCGGCCAGCAGCCACTCCATACGCTGCCGATCGAGCGGCATGTTGACCTTGATGGCCGAGTGGCAGGCGATGGAGGCGGCGATGCGAGTGCGGGCGGCTTCCAGGTTTTCGGACTGCGAGGCCGAGCCCGGCTGCTCCAGCACTTCGTGGATCATGCGCTCGAGCTCGCGTCCGGCGAGACCGGAGGGCGCGGCCTTGATGGCGATGGTGTGGGGGCCGAAGGGCTCCGCCTCGCAGCCGTTGCGTTCCAGCTCCGCGGCCACAGTGGCAAAGACGGCCATCTGCTGCGGCAACAGGTCAATGAGCATGGGCATGAGCAGCCGCTGGCGCTCGACGCGCTCGGTCTGGCGCTCGCGCAGGATTTTCTCGAAGAGCACGCGCTCGTGGGCCACGTGCTGATCCACGATCCACAGGCCCTCGTCGTTCACGGCCAGGATGAAGGACTCTCGGAGCTGGCCGAGGGGCATGAGAGATGCCAGGGAGTGAAGGGTTCCGGGATCTTCGCCGCCTGCCGGCCACTCTTCCTGTGGCGCCTCCTCGCCGCAGGCGTGGCCGTTCGCCGCGGCTGGAGCCGGTGCTGCCGCGATTTCCGGTGCGGCGAATGGGAGATGGACATCCTGAGGACGCGGTACGGGGGGTGCCAGCGAGAAGGGCATAGCTGGCGCGAATGGCACGGCATCCGAGGGCTGCGGGGGCAGCTCCGATTCCGGCATCTCGGAGATTGGGGGCGCGTTTTCCGGCTCCGACGCGCCGGTGGGAACCAGCGACGAAGAAGCCTGCGGATTCGCTGTGATCGCGGAGAGAAAACTGGCGGCGGGGCGCGCCTTCATCAGCGTCATGCGGATGGCTTCGCGCACGAAGTCGTGGACCAGGGACTGCTGGCGAAAGCGCACTTCCGTCTTGGCGGGATGGACGTTCACGTCCACCTCGTGGGCCGGCATTTCCATGAACAGCAGCATCACGGGGAAGGATGTCGGCGGGATGATGTTGCGGTAGGCCTCCGTGATGGCGTGGAGAATCAGCCGGTCGCGAATCAGCCGGTGATTGACAAAAATGTAGATGGAATTGCGGTTGAGCTTTTGCAGGGCGGGTTTGGAGATGAAGCCGCTGACGCGGAGAAATCCTGGATCGGGCGCCTGGTAATCGTCGTCGCGCCGCCAGGGCGGAGGCTCCGGAATGCCCGCGTGGTCGAAGCGCCGCTCGGCGGCCATAGGCAGAAGCTGGTCGAGGGTATCGCGGCCAAAGATCTGGTAGATCCGCTCAGAAGGTTCGCGGACGGGGGGAGCCTTCAGGAGGGCATGGGTGGCCGAATGCAGCTCGAAGTGCATCTCCGGGTGAGCCAGCGCGTAGTGGGTGACCAGCGCGGTGACATGCGAGAGTTCGGTGGACTCCGCGCGGAGGAACTTTCTGCGGGCCGGCGTATTGAAGAAGAGGTCGCGTATGGCAATGGTGGTGCCGGGAGGGCCTCCGGCATCTTCCACGGCGAGGATTTTGCCGCCGGCGATCTCGATGCGGGTGCCGGTTGCGTCCTCCGGCGGGCGGGTGGTCAGCTCCAGGCGGGCGATGGAGGCGATGGAGGGCAGAGCCTCCCCGCGGAAGCCGAGGGTCGCGATGGACAGCAGGTCGTCCGAGGAGCGGATTTTCGAGGTGGCGTGGCGCTCGAAGGCGAGCATGGCGTCGTCGCGGGACATTCCACAGCCGTCGTCGGCGATGCGGATGAGCTTGCGGCCGCCGGCTTCCACTTCCACGCGAATGCGGCTGGCGCCGGCGTCGAGAGCGTTTTCGAGCAGTTCCTTCACCACGGACGCGGGACGGTCGACCACCTCGCCAGCGGCGATCTGGTTGGCGACCTGATCGGAAAGTACGCGGATGCGGCCCATGGGTCTGCTCCAGAATACGCGTCCTGCCTCACTTCGGGACGGTCGGGTGGAGTGGAACGAGGCGTGCGCGGGATCGCCTCAGGCGAGGACTCGTCGGGGCCGAATTTCTTCCTGTAAGGCAAACATTGCCGGGCAAAGGAGGCCAGGGGTGGAGGTGGATCGAGTTTCGCGGCTGGAACCGCTCTCCCGCGAGCGGGTCGCTCGGTGGCCCGACCCGGCAAAGCGTCGCCGGAAATTTATCGAGGAATTCGACGAGGCGGACCCGGATGCAGACTCGGAGGCAGACTCGGAAGAAGCCGAAGCCGACGGGTCATCGAGTCCCGAATCTGCTGCGTCAACAGATGAGTTACGTGTCGAAGATGACGCGCGCGGCCTGGGCTTCGACGCGTTGGCCTGATGGGGATTTACAGGGCGGCCAGGATGGCGTCCGCAATGCTCGCCGCCTCGACGGCGGGACGGACGTCATGCACGCGCACCACATGGACTCCAGCCAGGATGGTTGCCGTGGTGGCAGCGATGGTGGCGCTGCCCCGCGCCTGCGGCGGCAGGTCTTCG
>DAHVZZ010000382.1:0-6024 GCA_027323785.1 Acidobacterium sp.
AGTGCCCGGTCTGCGGCCCGAACCCTTCAATCACCAAACTGATCGACTAAGAGCAATTCTGCGGCATCGCGCCGGAAACCAAAAAAGAGGAGAAAATATTGATGAATGGAATTCCGCAACTGAGCGTGAAGGAACTCAAACAGCGCATTGACGCAGGAGAGGACGTCTTTATCCTCGATGTGCGCGAGCCCTTCGAGTACCAGATCGCTAACCTCGGCGGAACGCTTATCCCCATGAACGATGTGCCCCGGCGCCTGGCCGAAATCGACCGCGACCGCGAGATCGTCGTCCAGTGCAAGTCCGGTGGGCGCAGCCAGATGGCCGCGGAGTTCCTGGCGAAGAACGGCTTCCAGAAGGTGCACAACCTCACCGGCGGCATCATCGCCTGGTCGAGCGAAATCGATCCCTCGGTTCGCAAATACTAGCCGGAAGCGATGGCCGCTGCTCTGCGCGGCGGCCGTCGCCGGATTCCCTTTGGCACAGGAGCAGCGAAAATGCTCTATACTCCGTGTGCCCGGAAATCCGGGCTCCCTGCCGTCCCCAGTCCGATGCACCCCGGAGGCGGCCAGGCTGTTGGGGGCCTCCTATGGATTTGCTTTCTCTGCGTTTTGCCCTTGTCCTCATTTTTGCCGTAGCCTGCTGGTTTCTCCGTCCCTTCGGCATCCACCCCGTCATTTCTGCCGCTGCTGGAGCGGCTGTGGCCGGCCTCATGATCGTGTTCGAGCTGCGCGTCCGCGCCCTCACGCTCCGGCGCCTGATCGGAGCGGTGATCGGCAGCACCAGCGGCATTGCCGGAGCGTTTCTCTTCACTCTGGTGCTCGGGAACAGCCTGCCCGCCGGGCATCTGCGGAGCCGGCTGGAACTGAGCGTGCTGCTGCTGATGACTTACGTGGGTCTTGTTGTCGGCGCCAGCAAAGGCGATCTCCTCAACCTGTCGGCGCTTGGCGGACTTTTCACCGGCGAGCGGGGAGGCAAGCGCAACACCAAGATTCTGGATACCAGCGCCGTGATCGACGGCCGGATCGCGGACATTGCGGAGACCGGCTTCCTGGATGGGGTACTGGTGATTCCCGAGTTTGTCCTGCGGGAACTGCAGATGGTGGCGGATTCCTCCGATCCCTCCAAACGCCAGCGGGGACGTCGGGGGCTCGACGTGCTGCAGCGGATGCGGGCGAATTCGCAGCTGACGATCCAGATCGTGGAAGAGGATTATCCGCACATCCGCGAGGTGGACCACAAGCTGATCGAAATGGCCCTGCAGCTGGAGGCGAAGATTATCACCAACGACTTCAACCTCAACAAGGTCGCGCAGGTGCGCGGTGTCTCGGTGCTGAATATTAACGATCTGGCGAATTCACTGCGGCCGGTGGTACTGCCTGGCGAGAAGATGCGCATTCAGGTGCTGAAGGAAGGCAAGGAGCACGACCAGGGAGTCGGCTATCTGGATGACGGGACCATGGTGGTGGTGGACCACGCGCGCCGCCTGATCGGCCGCACAGTAGAAATTGCGGTCACATCGGTCCTGCAGACAGCCTCGGGCAAGATGATCTTCGGCAAACTGGACGAACTCGCTCGGGCACCCGAGCCGGTGCGAGCCGTGGAGGTGCCGACATCCTGATGGCTCGCACTCCAGTCCGCGCCTGCTCCTGTGTTCTGTTCGGGCTGCTTCTGTTCGTATCCTGTGGTGCCGCGCAACACTCCGGTGCGTATCCGGACCGGTCCTCGGGATCGGTACCGTACACGTTTCACATCACAACGCGCGAAGTGCTCATCGACGTCATCGCCCGCAACCGGCGCAACCAGCTGGTGAAAGATCTTAAGCTTTCGGATTTTCAGGTTTACGAAATTCTCGGAAGGGGCCGCAAGGCTCCGATGCCTCTGGCGGCCCTCCGAGCCGTCAATCCTTCGGCTGGACAGCAGGATGATTCCACGCCCCTTTCGGGGTTCCGCGTCAGCCTCGGCGGAATCTGCGCCGCCCGTACTAACTGGCATTACGTGCTTGCGTGGCATCCGAACGCCGCCGGCTGGACTGGCGGTTATCATCGCATCCTCATTCGCACGGATCGGCCCGGGGTGAGGCTCTTCTATCATCCGCGCTACTTTGTGGGGCAAAAGACCGCGCCAGCGAATCTTTCCGCTGCGGCCAAATCCGCCCAGTCGCTGGAGCAGGCGGCTTGTTACCATCCGGCCACGCCGCTCTCCATTGCGCTGACGGCTCGCACGATTCGAACCGCTCTCACCGGCGTGGTCCGGGAGTTCGTCACCATCGATCCCGATTCCCTGCCTTTCATTTCCATGCCGGGCTGGAATCATCAGGTTCATCTGGACTATGGAGTCTGCACGTTTACAGCTGCCGGCAAGCCGATTCAGTACTTTCATGCGTCGATCGACCGCACCCTGACCACAGACCAATATGCGCAGACGACCGTCCATGGTTTTCCCATCTTTCTGCAGCTGCCGCGCGAAAGGAACGCAGCGATGGCCCGTGTCGCGGTTCGCGATCGCGCTACCGGCAACATCGGACGGGTCGACATGATGCTGGCTCCGCCTGCATCGGACGAGCTGACGGCGAGCGAACAGGCGTCCGAAAAGGCGTTTCTCAAGACTGGAGGTCACGTTGGCCCGGACTTCAATTTCGCGGTCAAGGCGCCACCGCTCGGCCCGCTGGGTTCCTTCGGATCGATCGTGCCCGTCTCCAACAGCTTCTGCGGGAACGTCTATCAGATTCCTGACAACGCGACGCACCTGCCCAACTTCTGGAGCCTCGATTCTCTCGGGACTCTGTACACACGCTCATTTTTTGTGCCGCATCAGCAGTTCTGGAACACCGGCGGAATATCCGGAATCACGCGCAGAACGGCCTGGTTTGGCATCGATTACTGGGGAACCTTCTGGGTTCGCCAGCCTGGCAAATACACCTTCGAGCTTTTCGTCGATGATGGTGCAAAGCTGTATATCGACGACGATCTGGTGATCGATCTCAACGGCCTGCACATGGCGGCGATCTCTACCGGAGGGATCAAACTGTCGAGCGGCCCGCACATGCTGCACCTGGCCTATTTCCAGGGGCCACCCACATCGGTGGGGCTGGTTCTGCTGGTGAAACCGCCAAATGGAAAGTTCCAAACCTTTGATCTCAAAGAATTCGGACCTCCGCCGCGCCGCTCGAACACGAGAGCTGCGCGCTGAAATTACGCAACTCTTACGCGTGACGGGGTGGTGCTTGCTTTACCGTCGATAGCGGGATTCCCCAAATCCCGCTATCCCCGAATACAGGCCCAGGAGTCATGTCCCCAATCGCCGAGGTTCCCAGCGAAGCTATGTCCGCCGCGTCCGTTGACGAGGTCGCGACGAAGACCATTCTTGCCGATTCCGAAGCATTGACGCAGTCACGATCTCGGCGGCTGAACATCATCTTTGCCGTGACGCTGACCGTCTTTCATCTGGGCGCGATCGCGGCGCTGTTTTTCTTCAGCTGGAGCGCGCTGGCCGTGACCGTTGTGCTGGCGGTGATTGCGCAAAATCTGGGGATCGGCATGGCGTACCATCGGCTGCTGACGCATCGGGGCTACGCAACGCCGAAATGGGTGGAGTATGCGCTGACGCTGTGCGCGACGCTGGCGCTGCAGGGAGGGCCGATTTACTGGGTGGCGGTGCATCGGATGCATCATCAGCTCACCGACCGGCCCGGCGATCCGCATTCGCCGCGTGACGGGAAGTGGTGGTCGCACATGGGGTGGATTTTGCATGGGTCGCTGCATAACCGGAACCCGCTGCTGAACCGGTACGTGCCGGATCTGGCGAATGACCGGTTTTACCAGGTGCTGAGCCGGTGGCACTGGATTCCGGTGACGATCACAGCGATTGCGCTGCTGCTGATTGGGGGCTGGCCGTGGCTGCTGTGGGGGACGTTCCTGCGGATCACGGTGGGGCTGCACTGCACGTGGCTGGTGAATTCGGCGACGCATCTGTGGGGCGGGCGGCGCTTCGATACCCGCGACGACTCGCGAAACAACTGGTGGGTGGCTCTGCTGACGGGCGGCGAGGGGTGGCACAATAATCACCACGCGCATCCAGTATCCGCGCGGCACGGCATGGCCTGGTATGAAGTGGACGTGAACTACTGGGGCATCTGGCTGCTGGGAATGCTGGGGCTGGCGCGGCGGATCAAGGTGCAGGGGCCGCAGGGCGGTCCAGCCAGGGTTCTGCATCCGTAGAGGCGCAGGACGGTCTGAGATCCCGCGGTTTAGCTGCGTCCGGATAATGCTTTCAGGAACTGGCGCGGGTCCATGTGGTATTTGAAGGCCTTGCGGCCATCGATGAAGACGACGGGAATCTCGTCGTTGTACTGGCTGCGGAGTTGTGGGTCAGTGTCAATATCGACGTCGCGCCACTGAAAGTCGGCCGTGTCCTGCATTTGTTTCAGGGTTTCTTTGACGACATCGCAGAGATGGCATCCTTCGCGCGAATAGACCACGACTTCGTGCATAGGGCAATTCTAAACGGGCGCGCGAGGTCTTTTGACGTCCGCGGCCGATCTCTGGCAGGGTAGTTCAATCTCCGGCGAGATCCGGCGAAGGAATCCATGCGGCGGAACGTGCGGGTTTCTGTTGACCACGTGGCAGGAAGCTGTACACTGTACACGCACAGAGTACAGATGATCAAAAAGAAACCTATTTTGAGAATCGATCTGGAATCGCCGGTGGCGGTTTACCGGCAGATTGTGGATGGGCTGCGGGCGAGCCTGGTGGAGGGCGAACTGCATCCGGGGGACGAGCTGCCTTCGGTGCGGCGGCTGGCTTTGGAGCTGGGGATTACATTCAACACGGTGGCGCAGGCTTATCGGCTGCTGGCCGATGAGGGGTGGCTGGATCTGCAACACGGAAAGCGGGCGACGGTGGTGGATCGCAGCGCTCCGGTGGGCGCGGGGCGCGAGGCGACGGAAGGCTTTCGGCGGCGAGTCCGTGAGCTGGTTGCGCAGATGCTGGCGGCGGGGCTTTCGGCACGGGAGATTGCGACGGAGCTGCGGGCCGCTGCGGAGCGGACAGAGAAAACGCGGTGGCACGGATGGCTTGGGGAGGGGAAATGATCGGGATTCGATTGATGCTTTGTTTGCCGGTCGCGCTGGTGGCGGCGACCATGCATGTCTTGCCGTGGCTTTCGCGGCGAGGACGGCTGTTTGGGCGGACAGTGAGCGAGGAGTTTCTGGAGAGCCAGGGACGGGCTCTGGTGCGGCGGTACGAGTTGCGGCTGCTGCCGTGGACGGTGGCCGCAGTGGCGGGATGGGGGTTGCTGCCGCTGAATTCCAATCCGGGATGGCGGGTGGCGCTGTTGATGACGATGGTGGCGGCGGCGGGTTGGAATGTGTGGCGGATGTTCGACCGGGTTCCGAGCGCATCCCCGGGCACGGGTCAGGTGCGGAACGCGGAACTGACGACGCCGGACGGAGGACTGAGATGGGTGATGCTGCTGATGGCGGTTCCGGCTGCGGCGCTGGCGGGGACAGCGGCGTATCTTCATGCGCACTGGGCGGAGATTCCGGAGCGCTTTCCAGTCCACTGGAATTTGCAAGGCGAGGCCAATAGGTGGTCGACGCGGACGGTGATGGACGTGTACTTGCCGCTGATGATCGGTGGGGGTGTGCTGCTGCTGCTGGCCGGGATTACGATGCTGGTCCGATGGGGAGCACGGCGGACGACCATGCGGCCCGCGGTGATGGCGATTCTGGTTGTGGTCAGCTGGATGATGTGCGCGGAATTCACGATGGCAGGACTGCTGCCGCTGCACTATTTCCCTCCCTGGCAGGTGCTTGGCGTTAGCGTTGCCGGGCTGGGTGCGATCGTGGCGACCGCGGTGGCGGCAGTGCGGCAGACGAGGAAGCCGGGCGCCAGGGGCGAGGTGACACCGGAATCCTGCTGGAAGGGCGGAATTTTCTATTACAACCCGCAGGATCCGGCGCTGATGGTGGAGAAACGGATCGGGGTGGGGTGGACATTCAACTTCGGGCACCGTCTGGCGTGGGTC
>DAHVZZ010000392.1:0-3267 GCA_027323785.1 Acidobacterium sp.
TATCCTGAATCCTCCATATTGCTCCGCGATCCGGCATCTCTGCTGGCCTGTTCTGCCTCTCAAAAATGAAGTCGACGAAAGGTCAGGGAGCGTGCCTGAAGCGGGGTAGGCATTAACCCGACTTTCGCAATAAGCCTCGGATGCGGGTAATTTTGAGAAGAGTTGAGGATTGAGGGCCTTTGTTTTCTTCACAGCGGTGAGGCGAACAGGCGGAATTGCGTTGTAGTGCCGACCTACCCTCTATCCAAGTCGGAGATCATCTGGCATGCTTTGAGCCAACGATGTTTCTGCGGGCAAAAGTTCGCAAGAAGGACGGCAAGATCCATCGCTATTACAGCGTGGTGGAGAACCGGCGGGTGGGGGCCAGGCGGCGCATTGTGCAGCGCACGGTGCTGCATCTGGGCGAGATCAACAGCAGCCAGGAAGCGGCATGGCGACAGACGCTGGAGGTCTTCGACGAAAGCCGGCAGGAACATCGCACGCTCAGCTTATTCGCTGATGAGGAACAGACAGCGTCCTCTTCGGTGGACAGCCTGCGGGTGCGGCTGAGCGAGATGGAACTGCGGCGAGCGCGGTGCTTCGGAAACTGCTGGCTGGGCTGCGAACTGTGGCGGCAACTGGGCCTGGAAGAGTTCTGGCAGGAGCGACTGGAGGAGAAGGTCCGGCGGGAGACAGTGGACTGGGAGAAGGTATTGCGTCTGCTGGTGGTCAATCGGCTGATCGATCCGGGCAGCGAGTTCCGTGTGCACCGGCAGTGGTTCGATCAGAGTGCGATGGGAGAACTGCTGGGGGAGGATTTCGCCGTCGCCGAGAAGGACCGTCTCTATCGTTGCCTGGACCGGATTCTGGAGCACACGCAGGAACGGTTCGCGCACCTGCGGCAACGCTGGGCGGATCTGTTCGGGGCCGAGTTCGATGTGCCGCTCTATGACTTAACGAGTACCAACATCGAAGGCCAAGGCGAGCAGATTTCCAAAGCCCGCTACGGCTACAGCCGCGATCATCGCTTCGACTGCAAGCAGGGGGTCATCGCTCTGGTCATCACGCCGGAAGGTTTTCCTTTGGCCTACGAAGTGCTGGAAGGTAACACGTCGGACCGTACGGCGCTGGATGCTTTTCTCGAACGTATCGAACGGAGCTATGGCAAGGCGCGGCGAGTGTGGGTGATGGATCGTGGTATCCCGACCGAAGAGGTGCTGGGCCAGATGCGCCGACAGCAGGACACCTTCTACCTGGTGGGCACGCCGCGCAGCAAGATCCAGCAATACGAACGCCAGTGGCTGGAGTTGCCGTGGCAGAAGGCGCGCGCTTCCGTGGAGGTAAAGCTGTTCGCCCAGAACGGCGAGCTGTATGTGCTGGCCCGAAGTGAAGGGCGTCAGGCCAGGGAGCGGGCCATGCGGCGCAAGAAGCTGGCGCGGCGGTGATGGAAACTGCATGCCATGCGTCTGCATCCGCCGTCACGGGAGCAGTTATTGCTGCGCATTGGAGCCGCACGTAAAGACGCCGGCCGGGCGGCCAGATTCGTCCAAGTCACGATTCCTCCCGAAGGCATGCCGTTAACCGCCCAGAGCTTCACCTTCCATCTGGAGAAAGAAGAACTCAAACAGGCTGAGCTACGCGATGGACACTATCGGCTGCGCTCCAACATGACGGCAGAAGATCCGGCCGTACTCTGGGAGCGCTACATCCGCCTCACGCAGATCGAGGCCGCATTTCGCGCCCTGAAGAGCGAACTCGAAATCCGCCCCATCTACCACCAGCTCGAGCCCCGAGTCGAGGCGCATGTCCTGGTGGCCTTTCTGGCTTACTGCCTGACCGTGACCTAGAAGAATCGCCTGCAGGCGCTGGCCCCGGGGCTTACGTCAAGAGCGGTGTTGGAGAAGCTGGCTGCCATCCAGATGCTCGACGTGTGGCTGCCCACCGCTGACGGTCGCCGGTTGGCGATGCCGCGCTACACCCAGCCAGAAGCGGAACCGGCCATCCTGCTGCACAAACTGCAACTTCGCCTGCCGCTCCAGCCGCCCCCACGCATCCAGCTTCAGCACCCTTTACACTCCGACCGGGCTCCAGCTGTAGTGCCGACCGTTTGAGCCCCTCCACACAAAAGAAACATCTTAACCGTGGACTCCCCAGCTTATTGGGAAAGTTCGGCTAACAGCGCCGGTTGGCGATCTGGCTGACTCATGCGGGACCGTTTGCTGCTCATCGCGTGGCCGACCTGCTGGCGGTGTCCACGCAGGCGGTCTGGAAGTGGGTGGCCGAATACAACTCGCTTGGCCCATCCGGGCTCGACCGCAAGGGCCGAGGCGGCAGACGCTGGGGATTGATGGCCCTGGACGAAGAACGTGCCTTCCTTGCCGAGCATTTGGCACAAGCTGAGGCGGGCGATTTGCCGACCGCCAAACAGCTTCGTTCAGCGCTCACGAAAGCCATCGGACAAGAGGTCTCCATCGACTACATCTACGGCCTGTTGCACCGTCACCCGTGGCGCAGACTGACCCCGCGTCCGCATCACGCCAAGCAAGACCCGGCCATTGCGGCAGCCTTCAAAAAAACTCCCCGAAACCCTCCAAGCCATAGCCCAGAGCCTTCCCTCGGGCACAAGAATGCGCCTCCTTTTTCAGGACGAGGGCCGCTTCGGGCGCATCGGCGACGCGCGAAGTTGCTGGGCGCCGCTGCCGTTGCGGCGCGCTGTGGGCAGCCAATTGGTGCGCGAATATGTGTATGCTTACGTGGCCGTGAGCCCTGCCGACGGCCAGATGTCTTCCATGATTTTGCCCTGGGTCGATACCCGCTTGATGAGTGTGTTTCTGGCTCAAACCGCAGCGCAGTTTCGCAACGAACATTGCGTCATGCCGCTCGATGGAGCCGGTTGGCATAAGGCCCATGAACTGACTGTACCGATCAATATGAAATTTCTTCCACTGCCGCCCTACTCGCCAGATCTGAACCCCGCCGAGCATGTATGGGAGTACATCCGGGAGAACGACATACGCAATCCAATCTTCAACGATCTGGACCAGGTGATGGATGCCGTCGAGACAAGCCTGCACCGCTTGCACGAAAGCCCGGAAGTGCTCCGTTCCATGACCGCCTTCCCGTGGATTTTCAAGCCAGCCGTATGATTACTCTATGTTTGACGACAAACCGGTATTACATCACCGGCCTCAGGTCGGACGCAGCACAGCTGAACCGCTCCATCCGGCAGCACTGGGGCATCGAAAACAACCTGCACTGGGTGCTTGATGTCGGCTTCGGCAAAGATCT